>REDS01000033.1 GCA_007693395.1 Balneolaceae bacterium
GAAGGCTGAAAGGAGATCTGGATACAATCATCCTCAAAGCCCTCGAAAAAGAGCCTGGTATGCGCTACAGCTCGGTTGAACGGATGTCGGATGATATATATCGGCACCTGAGCGGACAACCGATACTTGCATGCAAAGCGACATTGCGATACCGAATGGGTAAATTTTTCAAACGGCATCGCAGAATAGTTGTGGCTGTTTGCATGTTGGTTGTGGGGTTATTTGCACTAAATACCTACCACACATCGCAATTATTTGAAGAGAGAGATATAGCTAGTCGCGAAGCTTTTAAAGCAGAACAGATCAATGATTTTATGATTGGATTATTCGAATTGGCTAATCCAAATCTAAATCAAGGAGAAATGCTTCGTGCAGATGAAATGCTTGAACAGGGAATAAACGAGATCACAAGCTTAGATTCACAACCTGAAGCCCAAATCGAAATTCTTTATTTAGCTTCTGAAATTTTTAGAATTCTTGAGCAATCCGACAAACAATCCAGCACACTCCATCAGGCCCTTGATATTTCACTACAACATTATGGGGAGGAGCATGAAGTTACGGCCAACATATTAAATTCTTTGGGAACAGCTTATCTGAATTTAAGGTCGTTTGACGATTCCGAAGATTATTATTTAAGAGCCTATGATCTGAGAAAAAAGCTGCTTGGTGATAACCACCCAAGTACTATTTGTTCATATCATAACCTTGGCCTTATCGAATTAAATAGAGATAATTATGAAAAAGCTGAATACCATTTCAGAAAAGCTTCTGAGCATCAAAATACAGGATGTCATGGCATTGCATTGTATAATTTAGGTCAAGCTCATTATCACATGGGAGATTACCATTCTGCCAATAAATATTATACTGAAGCACTGGAAGTACGATTGGCTAAGTATGGTGAAAATCATATTTCAATTGCTCAAACATTAAACAGGCTTGGTAATAATGCCAGATATTTACAGGCTTATGATGATGCTTTAAATTATTTTGAGAAATCCCTTGATATTCAGGTAAACCTGCTTGGAGAAAACCACGATGGAGTGGCGAGAATTCTGGAATCTAAAGCCAATGTTTATTTGTTTTTAGAAGAGTATTACAGGGCCAAAGAACTGTATTCTGATGCTAAGAAAATATACATCAGCAACAGTGGTGAAAAAAGTATTGATAACGCAAGAATTATAAGCAATCTTGCTATTGCTAAATTAGAAACAGGTAATTACGAAGAGGCTGTTAGCCTGCAAGAAGAATCGGCAATTTTGTTTAAAGATATATTGGGAAATAACCACATATTTACTGCGCACATACTTACAAATCTTGGTGTAGCATTAAACCGAAAAGGAGATTACGGGGAAGCTGTAAATGTCTTAAGTAATTCTTTATCAACTAGAAAAGATAGATTACCGGAAAATCACTGGCAAATCGGCCAAACAATGAGTTTGCTTGGATACAGCCTTCACCATATTGGTGAAACTGAACGTTCAAAAAATAAATTAATTACTGGTTACCAAACCATCCTAGAACAACAGGGAACCGGTAACAGATTCACAATTGAAGCTTTCGAGCGTCTGGAAAAAGTTTATCCGGAGTTAGCATTAGAAATGCTTTGAAAAGTTAATGTAAGCAATAAGAAAGGTCTTAAACTGAATAAAAAACCCAAAAATATGTGCTAATTTTTTTCAGATCCTTAAAAGGGTAATGCATCTAAAAAAATCCGGTGATTCATGAGTAATGAGAATCAACCAGATTGGGATTGGATTTACGATTTCAGTTATTTTGAAACCGCTCCTTTAGATATGCACAATGTTGGGTATTGATCTATGTAGAGCTACCCGTATTTCAGGTGAATTAATTGTATGATGCTGTGAACAGGCAGGATAAAGAATCAGTTTTGTACTGGCTCGAAAAGGTTGAAACGATAGAAGATTATGACCTATTCAATGATTATGAAGGCTTGGTAAGTATTTCTCGCTACTGGCTGTCACAAAACAATACTTATCGTGCAGGGGATCTGATAAACAGCGCTGAGGAACTCCTGGCATCGAGAGAAGAGAATCAGGGGCCACGGCTTGCACGGTTACATGCTCTAAAAGCTGAAAAGCAGTGCCAAAACGGTGAAACATCTCTTGGCATTGAAACACTTGATCAAGCAGAGTCATTATGGCAAGAAGTAGAAGGGCAACAATCCGGAATTCAAACACTTCGAAATTACGCACAATCCTGCTCTTGATTTTTAAAAGTAAAGTAGCTTCTCCTAATCCACCAGATACTCTATTTGCAGGCCATCAAGCTCTGCCGGAGTGAGGATAACCACACTCTCTTCCGTTAGATCATCTACAATTAAACCCTCGCTATAGGTTAAAGAGAGCCTGCCGGGAAGTTCTGTAATTTCAGCACTCCACTCTATACGCAGCTCTTCATGGCCTGCATGGTCAATATTGAATGTCCAGATAACCTGAGCCGCATTTCTGTCTCTGAAATCTTTCATCAGCGGGCGCCCATCGTTAACAAACCACGCATGCAATACTTCTCCTGGGGGAGCCGGTGGCGACTCCAAGTCAATACCGGGATCGTATGAGTTAGATGCACCATCAATCTGCCCAAAGACTAGGTCAACAGCCTGTCCATCTGCAGTTACTGATACTGAAATCTGGTAATTACTGATTCCATCAAGCTCTTCGGATGGGATGCCATTCGTTTCATCTTCATCACTATCTGTTACCCCGCCACATGCCGAGAGTAAAGCAAATAGAATGAATGGTATAACTACGGTAAAAAATTGTTTGAATAATTTCATAGCTGCTTACTTAATGAGTGATATTTTTTGCATGTGAACCTGATTTCCAGCTCTCAATCGCACAACATACAATCCCGAGGCGAGATTGTTTGCATTAAATGATGTGGAGTACTTCCCTGCATGTTGGTTTTCATCAGCAAGAACATGAACTCTTCTGCCAGATGCATCAAAAACTTCAAGGGTAACATGAGTACCTTCGCTCAGCTGATATTGTATAGTAGTTGACGGATTAAACGGATTAGGATAATTCGGAAGAAGTTTATGCTCCGTAATACTCTCTGCCGTTTCAGATACCTTTTTAATCAGTATTTCATCAGCAGGAACATTCAGATCATAAGAACGGAATCCATCGATCGTAACTATCTCTTCACGATTTCCATCCCTTACAATCAGCTGGTACTCTTCGCTGCCGTGTTGATCGGACAGCCGAATATTTACAGGATATTCGGACGCTTCAATAGTAAATGAATCTCCGGATGCCTGAAGTACCTTATAGCCTGTAGCAGACCGTACATCCAAAAATATCTCAGGTGCTTTTGGCGGTAAAAGATATCTGTAGCGTTCTCTCTGGCTAAGAACCTCGTCTGAAAGGTAGATGTTTTGTGTACGCCCATCCGCACTCTCAACGGTAAGAGCAGTTAGTTCTTCATGTTCTCCATCAATTAATTGATGCACTGAAAACAGATTGGGCGCTGCAGAAGCCAAAACTTCATGTAAACTAAGTTCAATGGTGCCAGCTTCTTCAGCATATACCCAATACCCTTTGCCCGGCTCGAGTTCATCCGCTACACTGTATTCACCACCTTCAAAGTAGTATACCGGTGCTTCCGTTAAAACTCCGGCAGGATCGCCAATTTCAGATACCGGAAAATTGTATGCGATACCTCCAATCATATTCCACCCTTCATTCAGAGATATACTCGTTTCCAGAACTCCCTCACCTCTTATTTCGATTTCAATACTGCTATCGTCGTTTGATTTCATCCAGTAACCATCTGTACCATTGAGTGATTCGGCGATTTCATATCTGTCTGAAAAGCTAAATGCGGTAATAGATGAACCAAGCTGCACTGTTCCATTCAACGGTTTGCTGACCATTTGCCACGAATTGTTCGATAAAATCAACCCATCGAAAAAGTTAACAGCATCTGAAGAGGCACTCTCTTCTCCTGCCGCGTTCAGAGCGGTTACCACATAGAAGTTCGACTCATCCTGAATATCGCTATCGGTAAAGCTGTTTGATGATCCCTCAATTTCTGTAAGCAGTTCGATATCGCCGGGAGATGATCCTCTGTAAACATGAAACAGATCCACATTATTAGAAGAGGATTCCCACTCAATTCGAACTCCCTCATCTACAGTAATTACATCTGTTATTACAGGAGGAGCAGGCACTACTGTTTCTACTTCCTCAAACACAATCTGAGGGGTTTCATCCAGCTCTGTACCATCCACACTAACCGTAACCGTTACCGTTTGAGCCGTACTGTTGGTTACTGTGAATTCATAGACCCCACTGCCTTCGTGCGATACACCTGAGGCCTCCGCATTGCCGGTAAGATCAATATCAAAATCACTATTCGAAAAACCTGTCATTGGATTCCCATCATCGCCAATTACCGTAACTGTTACCGTAGAGGCATCACTGCCATCAGCGGTATGCGGACTGGTTGCTGAAACACCCGAAGCCGAGCCATCCACAACCGGATCTTCTGGTTCTTCGGCTTCAAACACAATCTGAGGGGTTTCATCCAGCTCTGTACCATCCACACTAACCGTAACCGTTACCGTTTGAGCCGTACTGTTGGTTACTGTGAATTCATAGACCCCACTGCCTTCGTGCGATACACCTGAGGCCTCCGCATTGCCGGTAAGATCAATATCAAAATCACTATTCGAAAAACCTGTCATTGGATTCCCATCATCGCCAATTACCGTAACTGTTACCGTAGAGGCATCACTGCCATCAGCGGTATGCGGACTGGTTGCTGAAACACCCGAAGCCGAGCCATCCACAACCGGATCTTCTGGTTCAGGTTCCTCCTCAAACTCAACTTCAATTCTATCTATGAGAACACTTCTTGCTGTAACAGCAACTCCAACAGTTTCTGCAGTACTATTTCTTAGCCTGAACTCATAAATCCCGTCATTGTCATCAACTATCTCAACAGCAGATTCCGTTGCACTGCCGCCAGCATCAATCTCAAATTCATCAGAAGAAACTGTATTTATTGGCTGGCCGGATGAATCTAAAAGCTGAAAAGCGACAGCTATTTCATCACTCCCATCAGCTATAGCAGAACCACTGGTTCTGATTACGTTACTTAGCTCCGGATCAGGTAAGGATATAAACTCAATTTCAGGTATATCATCAAGATTAACCCATTCATCAATATTGGGATCGAAAACACGTACTGCCACAGTTACGGTCTCTTCTGTTTCATTTACTATTTCTAGTACCGTTTCGTTAGAGTCGGGAGGCCCAACCAGGGAGCCAGTTTGCGAACTGCCGGAATCATCAGCCCGAATCTTTCCGGCCATTCTTGCATTACCGGAGATGTCAAAATCAAAAGACATTCCTGAGGTTATCATTCTTGGGTTACCGGAATCGTCGAAAAGTTTGATGGTAACTACAGATGTATCTTCGCCATCAGCCGCATGAGGTGAAGTAGCGGTTACCTCCGATTCTGAAGCGCTTACAGGGTCTTCCTGGAAAGCAATTGTAGCGGTGTCGTACGAATCTTCTCCATTTATCCGGGCAGCAACCTCAACTGTTGCAATCTGGCCATTTGTTAGCTCTCCTTCAAAAACACCAATTTCCCCGGTTGAGGAGAACCCTGAAAAACTTAAAAAGTCCGAACCACCGGTAATGTAGCTTAACCAGATTTCATTTTCAGGAACACCATCAACAGGTTCATTATTCGCATCAAATAGTGATACGGTTATGGTTGATGCATCCTGACCATCCGGCCTGTGGGGTGAAGTTGCTTCTACAATAGTTCTTGTTTGATCTACAAGTTCCACTGGATCCACTGCTTCAAAAACAATTTCAGGCTGGTCATCAAGTGTTACTTCACCTTCTATGGGGTCATCTACGGTAACGGTAACGGTAACTGTTTCCGCTGTGTTATTTACGGCCTGGAAAAAATACTCTCCATCAAATGCTTGCCCTGTAATTTCTGCATTGCCACTTAAGCTTACTGTAATATCATCAATAGGAATTTCAAACAGTTGGCTTCCGTCGGAATCTCTTAGAGTTACCGTAATGGTAGTGAAATCTTCACCATCTGCTGTATGCGGCGAAGTAGCCGTAACAATGGAATTACCGGGATCCGTACCAGTGGGTACCGGATCAAATGTAAATGAGGCGCTGCCAATAAATCTGCCGGCTACCCTCAATTCATAACTACCACTACCGCTCTCTGTATTTGTTATACCGATATAGTAAAACCCGGCTGCTTCACTATCTTCATTAAAGGATTCAATCTGAGGTGGGCCTAATGCTTTGAAATCAAAATTGAAATCTTCTTCGCGTACTCCTTCAATTGCCGTTCGGTCATCATCAATTAATTGAACACGAATTACTACTTCATCATCTCCGTCTGCCAATGCATTCGAAACTTCTGTAGTTACCGTCGAAATACTACCTATCTCCTGAAACTTTGTACTAAATGCTCCTAATGAAAACCGCAACCCAGACAGTTCAACAGTACCACTTATTGTTTGATCCTCATTCGTTGACATCTCAGCTGCATAACCTACAACTCGTCCCCGAATGGCTACCGGCTCAAAGTCAGTAATGGTTACCCTTCCTGATGGTGAACCGTCAAGGTCTACACTGAGATCGTCGGGATCTACCTCTACAAAGTCACCATCACCGTCGAGAGGTTCTACAAATATAGTTGCTGTATATTCAACAAATAGTTTTTCCTCAGCTGTTACATTTGATATTAATGGATTTACCTGAGCCCAGGCTATAGTAGCCGTTAGTGTGGTGATCAGAAAAGTTAGCAGGAATGTTCGTAATCGTAGTATGTCTCTTGCCACAGTCTTTCAGATTTAATGAGTGTTTAATCATGCTTTTCTATCTATATAAGCGCAAAAACACCCGAACGTCTGCCAAAAAAGTGAAGAATATTTTACTGAATTAATTCTCTAGCATTTCTCTGTAGAGGAAACCCTTGGCTTTTTTCCAGTCTCTGTGAACCGTACTCTCTGAAATGTTCAAAACTGTGGCTATTTCACTCATTTTCATCTCTCCAAAAAATCGCATGGTAACGATATCGCTTAGTCTTTTATTCAGCTTTTCGAGTTTATTGAGTGCTTTTTCAATATCCAGCAGATCGTTAGAACTCTTCTCATATTTGCTGTAAATTGTATCGATGTAGGTTTGTTTTTTCACCCCGCCGCCACGTTTAAGAGCGTTTTTTTTACGGGCATGATCAATAAGCAGCTGGCGCATGCATGCCGAAGCAAGTGCCATGAAGTGATTTTTACTTTTTACATCTATTTTCTCTTGATTGATCAGTTTTATGTAAAGCTCATGCACCAGTGCCGTTTCAGTTATGGTATGGTTATGACTCTCTTTTGAGAGCTGAAATCCTGCAATATTTTTTAACTCTTTATATACTATCGGGTATACTACATCGTACATGGATGCATCTTGCGAAAGCTCCAGAATTTGTTGAGTGAATGTCTCTTTTTTATTCATAGATCTACTTTTGGGTATAGAGTAGTGTATCAGCGCACCTCTTATTTACTTTCAAGAACCAGTTGTGCTTCCTCGAATCTGTTTGCCCTGTGCAGGGCCTCAATCAAATAGTCCCGCAATAGTTCATTATTGTTATCCTGCCGATATCGCCGCAACCACCTTTCGCAGAGAGTATCTAACTCACCTTTTATTTGGCTCAGCCGGATTATTGACCTATAGGCTTCCCTGTTCTGATCATTTAGTGACAACACCCTTTCGTATGACAGAATTGCTCTGTCTAACTCATTAAGCTTTGTATGAACGTGCCCAAGAGTTAAGTGCGACATTTCATGATCCGGGCTAAACCGTATAGCAGTTTCCAGCCTCTGCTTTGCTTCGCTCAGATCATCCCCTTTCTGATAATACAGAATGCCCGTATAATGGTTTAAAATAGCACTATTCTGATGGACTTCACCTGTACGATCGAGAATGTATAATGCCGTTCCGAAGGATAGTTGTTCGCTAATCAAAACAAGAAATTCCTCCAAAGCACGATTTATGAAAGATAGCTTTCTGTAGTTTGTGAAGAGTTCCGGCTCAAGAAGCATTAGCTCATTAAGCCCGGCCTCCGCATCCCGGCTAACAGTTTGATAGGTTTGTTCATAAAGATTAAACAAATCAATCAATAGGTCAACATACTCTTTCACACTGTTTGAGTTGATTTCATTTGCCCTGATTACCAGTAAGTCTCCTAAAGCTGAAAACTTACTATTACCAAGAATTTCAAATAGATCTTCCCGTTTCTGTTCTATGTGGATAATTGATGCATACTGAAGTGCAATCCAGGGATCGGAACCGGATGAAAGATAATTTTGAAAAATCAGTTTTGATTTTTCTATCTGACCAGCCTCTTTTAAAACTAATGCAAAATCACCCAGAAGCCCTGTATGGTTTGGCCAAACTGCAAGGTATGTTTCATAAGATGTTATCGCCTGATCAAAATCCGGTTCATACAAGTAAGACCTTGCTGCCGCCCGGGCGTACTCGGCAGAATGGTGTAGAGTTGAAAGTGAATCAAAGTGCGCGTAAGCAGCTTCTGTTTGCCCGGATGCTATCAATTCGCGCCCATACTCTTCCAGCAGTTTACGATCATCAGGAAATTCAGCCAGTTTTAGCTCAAGAATTTTTAGCAAACCGGTTATATTCATTCTCTGCCGATTTATCTCAATCAACGTACGGTAAAGCCTTCTTTCACTTGGATTTTCCTCAATTTTCCCCTGGAAAAATGCATTTGCACGTCGAGCTTCATTGTTGTTTAGCAGAGCTCGTCCATACATTATGGCTTTATCTATGTTTTCCGGATCGGACAGATAGAGCTGTTCAGCAGCCAAGAGTAAATTTTCCGGGTCATTTTTGTTTTCATAAGCCTGTGCTTTCATAAAAAGCAGATTCTCGTTACCGGGAAATAACTCCAGAGCTTCTTTGGTTGTTTCAGCAGCTTCTTTCCATTTCTCATTTTTGATATAGAGATAGGCAAGATTATTATGAACCGATAAACTATCCGGGGTGTATTTACGCGCTTCTTTGAAATGTGAAATTGCTGTTCGTTGTTCATTTCTCTCAAAGGCGTTACCTCCTGCCTGCTGGTGCAATTGCCCAAGATATGCTGTAATCAGATTTATAGAGATATTTTCTGAATCATTTGAATCATCTTTCATCATAGAATAGATCTCTTCAAAGACAGGTATTGCCTTAACCGGGTCTATTTTGATTAGTGCTTCACCTTTCAGTAAGCCAAGCCTGAGAGATTCTGAATGCTCTTCTAATCCTTCTGAGGTAATTTCAACTGCCTTATCCGGCTTGTCTGTTAACAGATAAGAGCTTGCTAAATAGGCATAAACCTCCTTTGGTGGAGACGGGTATTGTAGTGCTGAGCGAAAAAAGTCAATGGCCTGCTCATACTCCTGCAATTCGTAGTGCAATGCACCTTGACCCATAAAATATTGCAGATTCTGCCCGCTTGCTATCAAAGGCAATAAAATCAACACTCCTGTAATGAGGCCCTTTCGAAACGGTTTCATTTTGCAGATGCTGTTTTTATTATCTGTTTACAGCCTGAACCGGTGTGGCTGTACGGGCTTCCCGCCCCAACCTGTCAACAGGGTATACCTTGAACCACTGCCCGGCTTCGCTCTCTGTATGGATAAATGTTGTTTCTGCACCGTCAACTTCGGCAATAGTTTCAAAAATTCCGGTGGCGATATTTGCTCTGTAAATCTTGAATCGATCTACAACATTGGAATCCTGAACCTGCCAGCGCAGTTCAACTCCCTCATCAACAGAAAAAGCCTGCACATTACGCGATCTCGGTGGCGGTTGTTGATGATGAGCCAGCAGCGTATCAGCAAGAACCGGTTCCGACTCATTTCCTGCTGAATCTACTGCTGTGACCGAATAAACATAATGATTAAACAACTCAATTTCATCGTCGCGATAGATTCTCATTCCCCTGTCTCTTTCGGTAAGTGTGTTCGTAGAATCAGACTCTACATGATGCCTGTACACCTTGTAACTTGTAACATCCGTAGAAACTGAGGCCGGCCATGTTACCTGAACTCTATCTGTATTTCTCATGCGTACATCAATGCTTACAGGTGGTTCTGGTGGTGTTATCACGGGGATTTGAATATCCGTCCAGACGGTATCACTCCTATTCCCATTGAGAGCCACGGTAACAACACCATATTCAAACGTAAGCCCCTCTCTGAAGCCGTCTTGATAGCCACTATCTGTAAAATGTGGTTCCAGATGAGCTGATTCATTCAGCTGATCGAACGTAACACCGGCCTCCGGGTGAATTTGTCTTCTCAGAATCTGGAAAGTTCGTAACATTTCCGGATCATTATGTGATTGCCAGCTTAGTTCTGTTTGGAACTGCTCAACATCAAAGCTTACACTTAAGTCCGATACCGGTTCAGGTGTTCTGTAATCCCAAATGTAAACATGGGCAGGATTGGAGCGCTCACTTTCATTGCCGTTTTCATCAACAGCTGTTACAGCATACCTAAATTGAACTCCCGGTTCGGTCTCTTCATGCACAAAAAAAGTTTGAAGTGGAGGGAGTAGCTCTTCCGTAATTCTGTGATACTCCTCTTCATCTCCCCTTGCTTTGTAAACATGGTACCCAACCACATCAATATCGGTGCTCGCTGGCCAGGTAATTTCACTATGGTACCGCTCATTGACATTTGCCCGAACTCTTCTAACCATGGAAGGTGGGATATTATCCCTGATTAATAACGTAACTACTTCACTTCTTTCTGATTGCTGGCCTGAATAATCCATAGCAACAACCCAAAATTCATACTCTCTGTCTATATGGGGTACGGTTATATGTTTTCTGTATTCATTTTGATTAGTAGTTCGAAGAAGAATTGCATCAGTTGCATCAACTGTACGGTTATTGCTCATATCACGATAAAATGTTTGAAAACGCATTACATTTTCTGTGGCCGGATCTTCGTCGTAAGTTGGAAAACTCCACTGCAGCCGAACTCTGCGCTCTTCATGATCAGCTTCAACATTCTGCGGCTGTAGCGGGCGTTCAGGTGTTAATCTCGATTCATGTTCGAGAATATCACCGGTTGGCCTGTTTAAATCGTCCACTATCTCAATTCTGTAAGCCACTATCTCACCAATTGGTGCATTTTGGTCGATAAATGAACGGCCTAAAAGGCGGGCAAGATTTGGCAGTGTGGCATTAATAATGGCATTCTCATCCGTTTGCGCCCTCAGTAATAAAAAAGTTCGCTGGGCATCTTCAATCTCCATACTCTCTTGTATAAATTCAAATTCGTCGCCCATTTGCTGTTGTAACTGAAAACCATTTTGAACGGGAAAAATTGGCTTATCCGTGAGTTGTTCCCATTTACCATCATTTACATTGCGATACACATGAAAACCATGCGATAACGGAATTGCATAGTCATGAAAAATATAGGCTGTGCCATCTTCTCTTGCCAAAACATCCATCTCAGCAAGTTCAATATTTTGTGAAAATAGTATCTCCGGCAAAATTAAAATTACCGATATAATTGCTGTAAAAATTATTTTATTTAGGTAATTCATAACGTTAAGCTTAAAAGATAATCCTATTAAAATGGCATTATAAATGGCTGAATGATTATCAACGGCGGAGAGTAGATATCACTCTCTGTAATATCTACAGATCTCACTCTTGTTAATCCGGCACCATTGGTTATACGTACAACAACTTTAAGTCCTGTTAGCTCAAGATCATCCGGGATGGCAGCGGATATCCCGCTTTCACTGAACGTACCATGCCGAACACCTTCGTGGCTTTGTATCTCTACTTTATCTGTAACCGGACTTAAATAAGCTTGGAAGTTGCCCCCATCTAATGTACCCTGAAACAACGTCTGTGCCACCCAAAGCTCTACCTTTGCAACCCCTGATTCAGGATCAAGTATATTTCCAATTTCTGCATCAACTTTTCGAGTTGATTCATAAACCGTAAAATTAACATTTGGAACTACAGGTGGAGTGGTATCAAGATTAAATGGTCCCGTTGCCCTCACTGTCGAAGATATACCCTTTGTATTCACACTTCTATAACGAATGTAAAGGTTTTCTCCAACGGGCAGGTTTTCAGCTGGGATTGATAAATAGCGCTTCGTTTCATTTATCTGAGTTGACCTTGGAGATTGCTGAAACGACAACATATCAGATATAGATGGTGAAGCATCGTAAGTGCCACTCAATATCTGCGATCTTGTTAGGTTCCACTGCTTGTCAACGGTATTACCTTGTGGAAAACTACGAATATCGCCGCTTTCAGGAGAAGTTCCGATTGCATATTGAATACCCAACAGATCCGATTCCGGATCATAAGGTACATCAATGATATACAATTTCACATTGCTGCCACTTACTTTCGCCTGAAGTTTTCCGGAATTGGGCCTTGTTGCATCGATGGACTGATGCGGGCCAAATGTGTAGGTCTCGCCCACATTACCGGCATTATCTACTGGGCGTACATGCAGATATACATCCCGCTGAAATGAATCCAGTACCGGTGTATTTGTTCGTCCAAATCGAATGTCATCTTCTTCTCCTTCAATAACCAGAATGCCTTCCTCGTGAATATCAAAGGCACCGGAATCAAATAAATTTTCCGGGTCGGATGAGCTTCGAGACAATACATATTGATAATGCGAAAGGCCGGAAACATCCTCTTCTGCCGAGAAATTCGTAAACTGTACTGAAGGAACTCCATAGGTATTTGTCCAGGATTGAATCTGGCCGAATGAGGGGTTAAACTCCGGCACCGTTTCAATCAGCGGATGTACAGTTGTACTACTGCTGCCGCCAAAGAATGGATGGTTAAGATTATCTATAAAGATGGCTCCCATAAACTGTAGTTCAACGCTGTGAGGTACGGAGTCATCATACACAAGTGGAGCGTTTAAAGTTACCTCAGGGCTCCATTGACCCATATTGTTCTCGACCCGTGCATTTATGTAATATTCGTCACCCGGAGTCATATCAAGTGGCAAGGTTGGGCCTTGCATCTCTTCAGCGGGAATATCGCTGTTTGTTCTCCTCTGTCCCTGCAGCTGCGTCCACTCAATGATATTGTCCATCCCCGGTTCAGTACCAACTGAATATTCAAACCGGGCAATGCCAACTTCCGGATCGTTACCCTGTATTAGTAAATTCACATTGGTTGAGCTCGATGTCCAATACCGTTTCTCTCCATTAACTGACGTGCTATTATATTCCGGCAAAACAATCACAGGCTCTTCAGGCGGGCTGGTTTCTTCTGGTAATACTTGCGTACCGGGAGCAGTAGTGCTTCCTCCCTCATCAACATCAACAGAAAAAGAAGCCCTTCTGATTGCTGTATTACCTCCAGAGCCACGTACCCGAACACCAAAGTTGACATTAGTGGTTCTTGCACCAAAATTGTTTGCATATAGTGTATGATTCATTCGATTACCCACACTGAGGTATCGGTCCTGCGCACCATAAATGTCCGTACTGCCCTCTCCAAAAACTCTGTAATTGTATTGAATGCTGTTTTCAATGATTTCAACCGGGTGAGTTGCGGTCCATTCAACCTGTGTTTCATTGTAAAAAGTACCGTCCTGCCTGTTTGGATTTACAACAATCTCCGTTATTTGCGGAGGCAAGAGCGATTGTGCAATTTGATCTCTTTGGTTCACATAACTCTGAAGGTTGGTGTCTATCTCTCCTTCCACATCATCGAGGGCTCCCCTCCAATCCAGATAATTATCAATCAGGTTGTACAAAATACCTCCAAGATTCGACTTAGTAGTATAAAACTGGTCAAGCAGTATGGTAAAGTTTGCAGCTGTTTCAAAGGTTTCAATTTTACTGTCGCGGTAAACTGCCCATACTTCCTGAACCATTCTTTGGTTCATTGCATTGATGTAAGCAGAAAGACCTGCACGGTTCATTTCGATCCAAAAATTTGTGAATGCGTCTCGGTACTCATTACCCAAACTTGATGATGAGTCTGTGAAAGGGTGTGTTACCCTGCTGTATAATTCCGAAACATGACTTGAAGCAGTAGGAGACTGCAGGGTAGTGCGGGTATCTTCTTCATCTGAAAGGATTCTTGCAAACTGTATTAATTGTACAAATTGCCTGCTAAAATTATTGGCCGAATTTATTAGATTCTGCCCTCCAACTATGCCTGTATTATTGATTGAAGTTATATACGCAGTTCTTAAATTATTAATTGTGGTTTCCAGAGAGGGTTCAAGGTTTGAAATCTCGCTTCTGAGCCCGGTAGCCCACTCTCTCTTTGCTAAAATTTCATTTCCTAAGGCTGCAAAATATTGATCGAATTGCTCCATTAGCATTGCATTTAAAGCCATCCAACCTACAATGTCCATCTCTCCGAACAGCCCTGATTCAGCTTTTAATAATCCATCAAGCGACTCAAGGTTTGATGAAATGTCACTTATATTTTGGATAAATTGCTCATTCAGCAAACGTAACTGTTCAGAATATTCGCCAACACTTTGTTGCTGTTGCCCTGCCAGGTTTTCATCAACTGCAAAATCTACTCCAGTCTCTGCATTGGTTGATGGTTCCGGTTGGCTCACATATTGCACCGGGCTGTCTTCTAAACCCATCATCATGTTGTCAAATGCAATTTGAGCCTGTTCGGTGTACTCAACTGCAATCAAAATATCGTCTACTACGATATCGCTCCAGCTTGATAGAGTTTGATTCAGTACAATCGCGTACACCTCGAGAGCGCCCTTTAAATTACTGGCATTCATGTCACTTGGTATCCACGGACCTTCCGAGCGCATTATATCCATCACAGACACAAATATTTGCGGTATTTGAAATGAAATACTTGGCGAGTAATAAGCTCCCATTGCTGTCTCAATCTGACTAACCCAGGAATTTCGCTGTGGGAAAGGAAGATCATAAAATGCTATACCTGCATCCCTATACGTTTGAACCCCCGGAGTAAGTGCTGCAAGCGGTATTTGTTCCGGCATAGTTATATCATCAACAGCTTGAAGTGCTTCTGCAAGTAGCTGTGCAATATGTTCCTCAAACTGTTCCTGTTGGGCTCTTGCCTGATCAACAAGGTCAACATGATCTCCCTTACCTCTGCCATAGTCAAGGCCGTCACTGTCAGAATAGGATGCCCAACCATGGCCGCAGCGTGATTTCCCCAACACTCGGCCGCAACCATAAGCCGATGCAAAAAACTCATAGCCACCCCCTTGTTTTGTAACAAAAATGGCCTTCGCTTCCGCATCAACAGATACCAATCCCTTCAAAACCTTGGCTTCTACATCAACAACCCCATAAGCACCAAATGGATACTGATAATCCTCATCCTGCATTATCCATATAGCTCCGGTAAGACTTGCTTTAAAATCGATTATCTTTATATCAAACCCGACAGATAGAGTAGCTTCGAACATAAATCCCGGATTCCCTGCCAAAAGTGTTGCATTACCGTTTAAATATCTGTATACAGTTAAATCTACATTTCCAATCACTCCCCATACCCTTTCACCTTCTTCACCAGCCAAGAAAAATTCCACATCTCCTGTTCCGTCAATGATAAAGGGTACATCTACGGTTATATCAATACCTACGATAATTGCAAATGGATCGCGCATAATGGACGCTGACAAGGTTCCGCTGATGTTGGTACTCGCAATGGATTCCACACCATCCATTCCCAGAACAGATGCCCTGGCATCCATATAAAAACTTTGATTGGTTATCTGAAAAAAGGTTGATCCCTCAAGAATGGCAGCACTGCCTCCACCACCTAAACTCACCGATGCAAACAGCATAACTGCAAAATCGGCCTCACCCTGAATGGATGCAGCATCTTCATCCACCAGCTCGTGCACACCGCTTCGGCTCATTGCATTGTGAACCATTGTGAGATCGTCCTGAACCGGCCTGTAGAAAAATCCGCCACCGGCACCGGTAAGGTTTATTACTCCCGGAACAATTGGTATGCCTGCGTCAGACTGAACCGCTACAAACAGGCCATAACTCACCTGCCCTCCAATAGTTGAAAACTTTCCTGCTACAACTGCATCAATGGACTCACCGGCTAAATTAAATGATGCTGAAGCGGCAGCTCTAACTAAAATATCTTGCCCTTCCTGCACATAGTTTAATGAGGCATTCATTGAGAAAAAGTCATCGAGCTGAACGTGCAGATTTTCAACGGTTAATGCCCTCCCATCTGCACTGTTATAGAACATGACCCTGTGTATCCCACCACTAAGTCCACCACTTTCATTTCCGCCATCTGCATTGATGCTGATTTCGAGGCCTGCATTGTCTGAGTCCATCCCTATTTCGGGGCATGGGCCAAAGCACATAATCTCGGTAACTTCAACTCTCGTTGTAGCTACCTCTTCAGAGTCAAAATCACCATCTTCCTGGAGCTCATCAGGAGCTCTTTCCTGAGTATCAGCAAGGTCTATCATAAAACCAGCCTCATCTGCCTTAAATACAAATTGGCCAACCTCCATCGAGAAAATGCTTGCAACATCTATCGATCCACCGGTTATGTTCCCTATATCAACCAGGCCTTCTTCTGTTACCCGGATACCTTCATAGCTTAAGCTGGCATCAACAGAAGGCAGAGTCATGCCTGCTTCACCGGCCAGTAAAAGTTCAAACCCTTCAGAAGCAGAGGAGCTTATATCTGCTGCGATTTGAATGTTGAAAAAGTGAAGATCGAAATCGAAAGAGGTATTTCCGGTAATGTTATAGTTCACATTAATACTTTGCCCGATACCATAACTGAGGCCAATTCCCGGTTGATTTGGGAAATTATTACTCTTGCCAAACTCAATGACCGGATCAGGATCATCACCCAAGTAGATATTACCATTAGCGGCCACGCCGGTATCAATCCAATCGAATGGATTAATTTCTATTGCAACCTGAGTGAGTTCAAACTCCCCGAAATTCAACAAGTCAAAACGTTCGTTCACCTCAAACTCCAATCCAATCTGGTCGATCTGAATTTGATTGCTCTCATCCCTGTACATCGTCAATTGGCCAACGGCATCATAATCTTCCACCGGAGCCGGCAGTGTTACCTTAATATCTGAGGTAAGCTGAAGGCCCTCGTCATTGGTTAATTCAATGGACTGAAGCACCAGGTATTGTTCAAATATTTCGATATCACCGGCACTTATCTGGTTAAAATTAAAGTGCCCGGCCGTTGTAATTTCGAGGCCGGTGTAATCAATTTGTTGATTGAGAAATTGAATATTTCCATCGGTAGCTAATGCAAGCTCTCTCCCCGATAATGTTACCGTTGGGTTGATCAAATTGATCAGGAAAGCATCATCAAAAAAACCAAATTGCTGATCTCCAAGATCTCCAACAGCCTGGCCGATGGCAAAATGGAGCGATGGGGATGAACTGTAATTTGTTACTCCAACCTGTAAATCGTGCACTGTGATGGATACAGGCTCATCAAGAATATCTTCAAATGAAACCTGTCCGTTTACACTCAGGTAAAAATTGTCGTTCTCAGATACCAGAGCCAATCCCTCATGATCATCTAAAGAGAAAACCGCCTGTCCAAGCCTTAAATCATCCAGCGTATCGCCGGGATCAAGTAGGAAAGACCATCCTTCGGATGACCACTGTGCGTTAAAAAAGAGCGGGTCGTCATCTTCTTCAAGAACAAGGCTGCTGCCTAAGGTACCGGCAAAGCTCACACTGTTACTACCAAATGTGGCTTCAATGCCCAAAAGGTTTGCTACAAACGTATCGGTTTCACCGGAACCGGGAACAGACCCGGAGAAATCAAAGGTGTAAATCGGTTCAAGTGAAGCATCATACGTGGCACTCACTTCTCCAACAGAAAATGACCCTGATTCGACACCATTCTGTGATAGCGTAGCAAAAAGTGCTGCTTCATGTCCCTCAAATATGGCTGGCAGATCAAACGTGAGGCCAATTTCAAGCGAGATGCCGTCATCATCGTCCAGATTCAGATGGGTCAGGGTTACGGGCAGGTTCAGCCTGTTTTGCAGTGATATGTTGGACTGAAGCGAGAGCGAACCGCCGGTTACATTATAGGCATCATCGGTTTGCAGTGTAAAGCTTACGCCAATTTCCAGATCTTCCCCGGCATGATCAGGAAGTGCCGGTACTACAAGAGACAAGTAATCACTTGCAGAGATCAGCATCCCGCTTTCGGTTGATTCCACCTCAACCAATGGTTCTCCCTCATCATCTTTTACTATGATATATGCTATATCTTCACTCGGTAGTGGAATGCGATCTGGCAAAAATGCAAGTAACCCGGCACCAAAATGAAATCCATCTTCATCGATGTATGCAATGGGCATGGCTGCTGGTACGCCATCTTCATCCCAGTAAAATTCAGCTCGCCCCCTGGTTACTGAAAGGCCGGAAATACTCATTGCGAAATCATCAACAAGTTCTACCCTCAGGTTGGTGTACTGTTCACCTTCGTATATTAAATTTGATGCGGCAGCACCTGTAAAGTTCAGGCCATGCTCGTTTATAATTACCTGGGCATCGAGGTCCATCAGCAAAGCGTTGTTCGCAGGCATTGGATCTCCGTCTGCTATTATTTCGAATCCAAACGGCATCACATCAAATAGTACTGAAAATTCAGCGGCTACAGTTGCACTGCCACCGGCAATGTAAAATTCAGGAAGCGCAATTATTAGGTTATCGAAGTTCACGGATGCATCCACATTGCCCTTTTCCAGGTTACCCGTACCTGTTAACGTTAACCCCTGCGAATCGAGTGAAGCCTGGTTGATGGCGAATGTGAAGAGAGGGTCTTCATCCTTAAAGTATGGCATGTTTAAGACAAACGGTTGTGTGATGCTGACTGAACCATCATGAATAGTACCTGAAATTGCATCCAGTGCGAGTTGACCGGAAATTGTTCCGGGCTGTCCCCCACCCGGTGAGGGAAGTGTTACATCCACAGAGCCATCAAGAACAGCCATTTGTACGTCATTGTCGAGATAGAGATTGAGATCTGCATTTGGCACTTCCAGTATAACGGGGCCTAATTCAAGGTAACCGCAGGGCTGCAGGTTAGTTATGCTTCCTTCAAAAGCACGCCCTTCGATGATGGAAAGTGAATACTCAGCACCTTCAGGGCATGCTGAGGGATCGTCCACAGTAAATGCAGGGATATTATTTATGGTACCGTTTATATCAAAATCTATTGCCTGCCGGTAGCTGTTTGATGGAACTTTAGCCAATGCAACAGATAGCCCATCTACAAGCAGAGATGGTGATTGATCACCTGAAGCTATAGGCAGTTCAATGCCACCTAAATCAAGATCAACCGCACCTGTTAAAAATCCTTCATCAAAGCCCACATTGGTAAATAATAATCCATCTTCAGGGCTTAGTGGAGTTCCCTCAAACTCCGGTAAATAGACTGCAAAGTTCATTAAAAGATTTGGACTTATATCAAATCCATCCACCCACGACCATGTGAACCCTGAGGGGATGTTGAGCGCCAGCGGCTTAAAGCCAAATCCAAGCAAGTCGATTTCAGGGAGATTTAGTCCCGGGAAACTGCTTTCATCCACTAATTGTCCGGGGAAAGAAATGCCATCATGGCGGATTTCAATCTCATTAAGCGGAAAATCGATACGCTGTCCACCGGATAATTCAATACCAATATCCAGATCCAACTCAATGGCAAATTCAAAACCATGCTCAGTTGAATAACTGAATTCGGGTATCGATACAATTTCTTCCAGGTTTAAATTGAAGTTCCCAATTCCAAACCCTGGCGATTCATCAAAAGCATACCCATCAAAGTCAGAAATTGTGAAAAACCCTCCTGATTCTGTTCTTACCGTGAGATCTGCTCCAGCCCGATAACCCTCATCCGTTAACACCTCAATACTGCCGCCAACGCTGAAATCGTAATTTGGCGATCCCGAGCCAACCGGCATATCGAAATTGCCGCTTAATTCATCCACGCCAATTACAACACGATCGCCGGGTGCGATGGAAAGCCGGCTGTCCATTCCTGTCAAATTAAAATTGGCACGTACGAATCCATCACCTCGAAGATAAAATTCCACATCGTTTGCGCCATCAAGCTCCTGATCAAACAGGTGCATATTTCCCAACATATAGAGTGCAGTAATGGAACTGCCGTTCACCATGCGGGAACCAAAATGTATCTGGCGAATGGTTAAGGGTACATTTCTGCCGGTAAGATTAAAAACCGGGTTATCTGCTGGCACATCAACTTCAACCGAACCGGAAATCACCTCCGGAGAGTATGGATTGGCTGATATGGTCAGATCGTTAATGGCAACATTAGCCAGTGTTGGCGGGTTGTCGGGGTCGATGTAAGGCACTACAAATGAAAGGTTTGAGCCAGGAATGGTTGACAGAACATAATTTCCCTCCTCATTTTCGGCAACATCAACCAGCAGTTCTCCATCTTCGCGAAGCTGAAGATAAGCAATCTGTTCTGTTGGAAGCGGCAGCCTGTCCGGCACAAGGTATTCCGCAAAGAATGCCATTACCGGATGAAAGCCTGACGGATCTACATAAGCAAATTTGTCTCCCCGGAAGTAGAAATCGGCCTGACCGCTTTGTACTCCGAACGGATAGAGGGAGATGCGAAAATCTCTGCTGTATTCAACTGTTACTGCCGAATCAAAATTGCGGTTACCAAAGGCCACGCTTGCATCGGCACTACCGGAAGTGTGCACCCCAAGTGAATCAATAACCACAGTTCCTGCTAATTCCATTAGTAAACCTGGATCTAACATTAGCTCAGTTTCAGGCTCAACAGATTGAAAGGTTAACTGATCGAGCTGATCCGATATTCCCACTTCGAACGCAAACTGTTCATCAAAAATAATCCGTCCACTCTGCACCCTGAACGTGCTTAGATCGATGAGAAAGTTATCAAATGTAACTCCCATGCTGCTTTCACGTAGCCTAAAGTTGTGGCGGCCATCAATAAAAAATCCATCCCGGGTAATTTCTGCTCTGTTCAGCCTGAATGTTAAGGCAGGAATATCTTCTGATGGAATGTACCAGTCAAATGGTTCGTCGATGATGAATGAAACGTCAATAAACCGGCCTGTCATCAAGTTGATAATTGCGGAACCCTCTGCTGTTGGCCCATTTGGCAAATCAATAAATGCATCTACATGCATAATTGCCTGCTGCCTGCCACTTTCACCTATATCAAACTCAACTGATGATGAGGTAACCTGAGCTTCAAATGGCCCAACAGCAAGCGGACATCCGGGAATTACATCTTCAAGGGTGCCACGTATTCCATCAGACAGACGTAAATCATCCCCTGAAAAACTGATTCTATTATCACCGCCTTCACATTGAAATGGAGCGCCAAGCTCAATACCTCCATCAAGGTACAACCTGCCAAATGGCTGCATTTCATCCATTGATGGGTACTCCAAACCGGCCACACCCGATATATCCTGAAGCTGAAACTGGTAGCCGGGCCCTATTTCCCAATCACAGCCCGCAAAATTTTCCAGATTTAAATTGGTTATTACCCGATTTTGATCAATTCTGCCTTGTGTTGCCACTAATTCAGTACCAAGCAGGCAACCCGGTATATTTCTGCTATTTTGCACGGCAGCACTACCTTCGAACTCTATTTCCCATGGGCCGGGTGCCTGGCCGTCCCAGTCAAATACCGGGAATGTGAACTGATTTAAGACAAACTCTTGAAGCCTTAGTCTGAATAGCTCTGCATTGAAAGATGGCAGCGGATTTCTTTGCTCATTATCCCCAAAGTTGATTGACTCAAATTCAATTCCTTCCGGTGTTAATGAAATGCCCTCCATTGTCAGCGAACTCCACGAATTGAATGCCGGTACTTCGAGACTGGCATCAAACCCAAGCTCAAAATCCCATGAATTCCCTGGATTATAGCTTAAATGTCTTAGTTCAGTATTTTCAAAACGTAGCTCCGCAAAACCCAGATCAATTCTCGGATCAATTACAGGACAGCTTGAGCGATGCCGCTCTATATTAAAACCATCACTGCTGCTAAGTGCTATGGTTGATTTTGATCCACAATACCTGCCGCTGGTAGTCAACATACCGATAGTAGATGCCAGCTCTGCGTTGTATACAAGTGAGCCATCAGCAGTAAAAAGATCTATATCGCCTAGTACTCTGTTTACCTGCATAGTCAAAAATTCGCTTTCACTTACAAGCGGTACATCAAATTGTTCGTTGCACAGTAAACCCGCAGCAAGTGATGCATCCCCCAATTCAAGGTTTCGCAGTTCGCAGGGCGAATCTATTCCCATCAGGCGGGCATCACCATCGGCCCATACCCGATTTGCAGGATATTCAACCCCAACGGTTGTTAACTCAAGCTCAAGCAGATCGTGGCTGAAGGATGCAAGCGGATCACCCGAAATTTCTGCTTCGCCATGTAATCCTTCTCTTGTTACCACAATTTCGCCATCAGCGCTGAACCAATGCTGATCAGGTGTTAAGAGAGAGATATCAAGAGTAAAGTTTCTGCCAAATCTCCAATTCAGTTCATCAAAAGTAACCCACTCATTCTCCGGAAGAAGGTTTTCAATAATATCAGCTGCGGCATTTACACGGCCTCCTGCCAGAATGGGATTTGCAAGATTGTTTGCCTGAATTAAAATATTTACATCGGCTTCGGTTATGAATTCTCCGGCACCGGCGAAATCGAGATGAAGATTTGCTTCTCCAATCAGTTCATATGCGTCAGACACAAGATTGGCAGTGAGCCCTTCGAGTCCCGTAATTTTGGCAAAGTCGGGTATCAAAATAATTTCATCAAGATCTGCCAAATCGATAACAGGATCTTGTTCAGCCTCTTTAAAGGTAAACGTATAAATCTCGCTCTCTCCATCACTTTGGAAAGGAATTTCCTGAATGGCATCATTAGCTGTCACCTGCCATGCATAACGCCTGCCTGGATCGAGAGGCAAAAACTCAATGGTATATGGCAGAGTGGTTTCATTGATGAGTGTAGTTTCAGCAATAGCCCGATTACCCGAGATAGCCTGTAACGGTGTTTGTCCCTCGAATACTTCTACAAGCAAAAAATCATACGCTATCTGCCGGCCGCGAAGCGCCACAACGGGAGTCCATGAAAAAACAGGTACATCCAGTGTTACATTTGAACCTCGTGAGGGAGAAACAAGGCGCGGAGGAGGCGGATAACGAACGGAAAAATTTGCAATACCGGGAATTACACTAATTTGAGCTGCACTTGCAGGGCGAGCTTCAATCTCAATGGTATACCGGCCTTCCGGAATAACCCCCGTCTGTACCAGTTGATTTTGGATATCTCTTGGCAGGCCGCGAAGTACATCGTTTGAGGTTTGAGGAAAAATCAGTTCTTCAAAAAAGTTTACAAAGACATAGGTTCCGGGAGTAAATGCCCGGGGTTCTGATTGCAGGTCAATAATTGCCCTGCCATCTTTTCGAACTACAAAATCAAAAATAAAATCGATAGGTTGATTAAACTGGCTTGTATAAGTAAAACTAATTTGATATTGGCCGGAAATAAAATTGTTCTCGAGATCATCAGCGAAGGGAGTGGGTAAAATAGACGGTATGCCGGTAATAGAAACCTGACTTGAACTTTGGGACAAAGCTGTTGCAGGTAATAATACCATCAGAAGTGAAATCCCAAGAGATATTCTTGCGCTTAAAACCAATCTTTGAAATATTCTGGTATTCTCTCTATGCATAGTATTTCTGTTAAAAAGTTCGCTGATATCTGAATGCTCCTTCCAGTTCCTGGTATTCACTGCCCGTACCTTCTACTACGGAGTTTACCCGCGTTCTTACTGTAAGTGTTAAAGAATCTTTACTGCTGAGGCGGTAGGATGTATTGATTGTACCCATAATCTGCTGGATGGTGTTTAAATCGGTACCTCCATTAAACATCTCTCTCTCAACGCTGTTTTGACTATAGCCGCCATTTACACTGAGCGTCAGTGATCTGTCGAAAAAAGAGTAACTCATTCCGGCATTCAGCCCAATGTTGGTGATATCTGCCTGGCCCGATGAATTGACCATATAATTACCCGAAAGATTGGCCGACAGGCCTCCGGGAAATCGTATGGAATAGTTTGCATTACCAGAAATAGTTTCTGAAAGTGTTGAATCATCGCCCAGAACATCATCACTAAATGTATTCTCAATAGTCATGAAACTGCCAGAGATTGAAAATGTGTGGCTGTAATCTCCGGTGCGGAAATTAAAACTTGGCTGTAACATAATGTTGTGCGACACCTGAGACTGTTCAAAGCCCTGATCATCCTGCGGGGTTACATTATTTAAAAAAAGATCGTAATTGGTGTTTAGCGAGAAATAGTCGGTGAACATAATCTGCAAATTTGTATTGATATTCGTGTCTGATTGTGTTTGGAGACGACTTCCCAAGAGGTTGTCCCGCCCCAAGACAATGTTCGACTGAATGTTTACACGGTTATTCAGCATTCGAAATGAGGGACTCAGACTGATGCGCTCATGATCATCACGGGTTCGGCTGCGCCCATGAGAAATAAATCCTGGCTGAATTCGCTCATAACCAAGTGTCAGATCAAATGGATTGGAAACAAAATTTGCAAAAGCTTGTCCTGCATAGTTCACCCTTGTAGTATTTCGCGGCAGATAGATATTTGTCAGAAAAGACGGATAAGGAATTTCAGTAAGATCAATCGGTGAACTGCCCAAATCCCGTGTGAAGGCAGATACCGTTACTTCACTCTCAAGACTGAATCTGCCATCAAAAAAGTCCACTTTAAAATCCGGTGTGATTGTGATGTTTTCCTGAGCTGTAATCTCTACCTCTTCACTCGAAAGTGAGGCTCTTTCATCAATAGAATAGTATGTACTCAGATGAAAATAAGATCCTGTTTCTCGCCCAACCCCAATTTTGGCTCCACCTGACCACCTCTCAAAAGCCGGTTCCCGAAAACCCTGCTCCAGGCTTGGCCGAACTGCCCTTCTTGCCCTGCCTGCTATAAGTTCAACTAAAAAATTTCCTGGTTCAGCGCGGATGTACCCGCCACGAAGTGAGGCTCCGTTAAGACTGAACTCCGAAAACCTTGTATTAATATCGCCGGCCTGAATATTCAGCCATCTCCAGGTAGCGCTGTACGATATTGTGTTCATATTCTGGCGCAGGCCAGTATCATCCGTAGAGTAGTTGATGTTAAAGCCCGACCGAAAGCCAAATGTGTTTACATTAACGCCTACATCCGTTCGGAGAACTGTTGGGCTGCGGCGATTCTCTATACCGTCTGCTGTATAGGCGTTCGCATCGAAACTGATCGACCCTGAAGTAGCGAAAGGCTGCAGGTCAGTATCATCCCAAAATGATCCTGACTGTGCATAGATCATACCTGCAATGAAATGTGCAATCAAAAAGAACATCACAAAAATCGTAACGAAACGAAAAATCAAAACTCTGTTGATTGAATCTTTAAACATTTTCAAACTTTGTTACTTTCTATAGCGAAGTGGTGTGGAAAAAACTTTCACTTTTTCTCATATCTATCAAAAATTAGCCTCAATCATAACTGATTGTGCCGCACATTTAGCGAAGCATACTTATTTGACAGAGTAGATTTATGAAGCGAAGTCCGACATAAGCTTCATTAGTTTTGTAAATAGCTATCTGTTTGAAGTGGATCAATCCACTCTCGCAGGAATTCTCAGTGAATTAATTTGACCGTTTTTTGCTAAAAATTTCGTTTATATAGGAAAGGGAAAACTGTTCATGAAAGTCATGAATTCTGATCACTGGAAAAAAATTGAGGATATAGTTGATGAGCTTTTGAAGCTTTCTGAGGCTGAGAGAAGCCAAAGAGCCAGGGATTTGTGCGGTCAAGATATTGCCCTTCTAAACGAAGTATTGGATTTCCTGAATGTGATGGATCAATCGGATGATGCCATCTTATCCCTGAAAAAATCGAAGCATATCATCGCAAAGTCTGTTGTTAGAGAGATTGAGCAGGAGAGAGATGCTTCCTATTTCATCGGGAAAGAGATCCAGAATTACCAGATTGTTAAGCACCTGGAAACAGGCGGTATGGGGGCCGTTTTTCTGGCAGAACGTTGTGATGGCACCTTCCAGAAGCAGGTTGCCATAAAAATTCTGAAACGGGAATTTGCGAACCCAACAATCAGTGAACGATTTAAACAGGAGAGGCAAATTCTTGCAAATCTGACCCATCCAGGAATTGCTAAACTATACGATGGCGGTATGTTTGAGGGGCTTCCGTATATCATTATGGAGTATGTGGAAGGTGAGCAGATCAACAAATACTGTAACTTGGAGAAACTTTCAGTAAAGCAGCGCCTCAAGCTCTTTGGGAAAGTACTTGATGTGGTTGATTTTGCTCATAGAAACTTGATTATTCATAGAGATTTAAAGCCAGAAAATATACTTGTGAATTACCGGGGAGACGTAAAAATTCTCGATTTTGGAATTGCACGAATTGAGAAACTGTCTGTTCAGGAAACAGATCGTCCGGATGGTTTTCATTTTTTAACGCCTCAGTTTGCATCCCCCGAACAGCTCCAAAAAAAGGAAATCAACACCCTTTCCGACATTTATTCACTCGGTATTTTACTCAATCAGCTACTCATCGATGTCTCCCTTTTCGATATTGAAGGGTTGTCAATCAAAGAGATTCTGGAGAACAAAACATCGTACTACCCTAAACAACCATCAGAGAAGTATAACCATCTGCCTGAGCAAACCAAGCTTGATATAGCTGCAAACAGAGGGCAAGCACCGGGCAACCTGATAAGGGAACTTAAAAATGACCTTGACTGCATCGTATTAAAAGCCATACAGCCTGAACCAACTTCCAGATACGAATCTGCCAAGGCATTCAAAGAAGACCTTGAGAGGCGGGAAAAGCACCTGGCGATAATGGCCAGGCAGGATGAACCCATCTACAGAACAAATAAATTTCTGATGAGAAATCGCTCATACCTTTTTGTGGCTCTGCTTTTAATGATTGTACTCTCTTCAACAGCTTTTGTAACCATATCAGGTATTTACGCAGAGAGAGACAGGGCCCTCTATGAAATGAAAAAAGCAGAAGAGGTAACACAATTTTTAATGGGACTGTTTGATGATGCCAATCCTGTGGAGCAAAATGATATCGAAGTATCAGCAAGCAGTATTCTTGAACTTGGAATCAACCGGATTGATACCGTTCAGGATCCTGAAATAAGGCATCAGTTATTTATGGTAATGGGTAATGCATTTCATAAGCTTAGTGAGTACGAAAATTCACTTAATGCTTTTAATCATGCACTCAAAGAGAGTAAAGAATTTTTTGGCTCAGATCATATTAACACAGCAGACGTCTATTATGCTATTGGTAATGTTGAAGTTACATTTTTTAACTGGCATCTGGCTGTACCGCCCCTCAGATCTGCATTTGAAATTTATGAAGAACAACTGGCAGAAGATAACTTGAAGCTTATCAGAACCATGTCGAGGCTGGGCAGATCACTATACAATTTTGGAGAAAGGGATTTAGGTATAATTTTTTCTGAGAAAGCTTACCAACAAATAAGTGAAGAAATGTTGCCGGAAACTTCCTTAGAGATAATGGACGATTATGCTATCTATCTTATGAACAATGAACAGATAGAAGATGGAATAGAGGTATTACATGCAAAGGTGAATTACATTTTAGAACATTTTGATGATGAAAATTACAAACTTGTTGGCCCTTATAATCGTTTGGCGCTGGCTTACAGACAAATAGAGGAGTTTGAAACAGCGATTACTTACTATAAAAAAGCACTCCAAATTAGCGAATCAGTTTATGGAATAGAACACCTTACTACAGATCGTATCCGGAGAAATATGTTTGGTTCATTAGCTGCACTTGATCTCCATGAGGAACTGGAGAAACAGTTTCATATTGCGATTGAAACAACCAGAAATCGATTCTCTGAAAATCACTGGAGAACGGGTCAGATCTATGGCACATTTGGCCTTTACAGAATGGAGAGAAACAACTATGCAGACGCTATGAAATATCTGCAGCTTCGACAAGATATTTATGTTGAAACATTGGGAGCAAACCATGAATGGACTGTTGGCGCCTTTTCACATCTGGTGGCAGTACACATATTTTCTGAATCAGCACAGGCAGATTCTTTGCTTACAGAGCACAAAAAAATGATTCGCTCTCATCAGCCTGAAATACACAGCCAAATACTACGGTCACTTAATCATGTTATTGGAATTTATGAAAATAAAGAAGGGGATTATTCAAAAATAATAGATAAATACAGCACTTTTTTACCTGCAGAATGATTGATTTAAGGCAATAAACGTTTATCATTTCAAACTTTGGATAAAAAAAATCCGGTTGATTCATAGTTTAATAGAATCAACCGGATTGGGATTGGATGTACGATTTCAGTTATTTCTGAAACCGCTCCTGTAGATATGCACAATGTTGGGTATTTATCTATGTAGAACTACCCGTATTGCAAGTGGATTAATTGTGTGTTGATGTGAATTGTTCAGACTGTACTCTCTCCTGAAAGTAGAAGAAAATACCATTCTGATAGGAGTTATCCAGCAGAGAAAGCAGTACCTCAGGTGTACCGAATTCTGATGGAGTTCTGTAGTAGTTTAACGTAAGATACGCTTTATATCTCAGCGAGTGGCTGTTGCCTTCTATTGCTATTCTTGCGAGTTCTGCTTCAACAGCTTCTGAGATAAACTCTGGGTAAGCTATTTTAATATGAACTGCATTGAATAAGGAAGATTCAACTACACCGGTAACGTCAGAAGACATTCCAAAAAGAAGGCCTGTCTCCAGTCTGTCGAAGGTTTCTGCACTCATTGTTGTAACAACTGTTGAATCTGCATTGCTTGCTTCAACAGCGTTAGTGAATGCTGATACCATAAATATGGCTGCAGTAATTACAAGTTTTAAAGCTTTCATTGTATAAGTATTAGTTATTGTTTAATTGCGAACTGATGATTTATCAATTCGCTTATAAGTTAAGGGCATCCTTTTTCATCATACAAGTAGTTTTCTATTTTTTAATCTAATATCAGAGTCAGTTATGTGTCATTTTTGCATATTTTTTTCCCTGAAAACCCTTCCACAACACATTCCATAACAATAGCTTAATACAGTTTTTGGTTGATTGTAATTTTACCTTTCATAGTTTAGCAGAAAAGCCCTTTTATAAGGTATTTACATGAAAAGCGTTTCCATCTGAAAAGAACCATTTTCTGACAAAGTATCATATAATTTTCCATACATTTTAACCTGAAAAGCGCTTCGAATTCCTGAAATTTGTAATAATGACATTTGTCAGGCATAAATATACACTTGATTTTGAGAGCAAAGCTCACTCAACAAAAGTAATTTTTGCGATTTACTGATTTAATCTTAATTAGTTATGACTATCACCCTTATAGATAACATTAATATTGAGGTTGTAAACGGAGACATAACCCGACAGCCAGACTGCGATGCTATCGTAAATGCAGCCAATGCCCAATTGAAGAGTGGCGGAGGGGTGGCAGGGGCTGTACACCGGATTGGAGATCCTGATCTTGAAGAACGAACAAGAAAGTTTGCCCCTATAAAAACTGGTGAAGCAGTAATTACGTCAGCCCCAAATTTCCCGAATAAATATATAATACATTGTCTTGGTCCGGTTTACGGTAAAGACAAGCCGGAGGATCAGTTTCTGAAAAGTTGTTACACTAACGCACTGAAACTTGCTGATGATAATGAACTTCAATCGATCGCTTTTCCGGCTATATCAACCGGAATATTTGGATATCCCGTTGAAGATGCTGCAAAAGTAGCTGCTGAAGTTTTTAAGGCAGTTGCTCCCGGGCTTACATGTATTACAATAATCAGGATGGTTTTGTGGAGCAAAGAGGATTGTACCATCCATAATGAGGTCTTTAAAAGTATTTTGAGTTGAATCGATAATCCGATGTGATATTAAAATTCACCCTCTGTCTAATTTTCCCTGTTCTCATCATAAATCTCATTCAAAACACCCGCCATACGAATACCTGCCTGCAACAAGCGTTCAAATACGATGTCGAGATTGTGATAGCGGTATTCAAAACCCAATCGCATATTACCGGGAAGATTATAAATTCGGCTTCTGTAAGTCATCGATTCGTGTGCCCAGTCACGAACGGAAGCGCTCTGCCACTCTTCTATCTGCTCAGGTGTAGCCTTATTTAACTCTCTCGCAAGTTCTGTATAGCTCATATTCAGCGACATAATTATATCCGTATCCCACACTCTGTGCAGGTTAGAGTTTTGGCCCATCCACTGCACGCGCACATCATTTCCACCTCTGTCTTCACCGTTACCAACATGCAGGGGCTGGTGAATATCGCCAACCATATGCATTACCATACGGAGTTTATCGCGTTCTTCGTCTTCATCGAGGCCCCCTTCTTTTAATTGCTCAATGATCGTTTCAAGTGCCCAAACTATATCACCATCCTCTTCCTGCTCAGCCTCTTCGTACGTTTTTCCATCCGGAATGGTAGCCCAGTGCCAGGTTCTTGTGTGATCGTATCTTCGGTCTGAGCGTATATCATCCATCCAAACAGTTGCAAGCGGAATGGAAGTATTCCCAAGTAACTGCTGAATTCGCTCTCTCGCCACTTCAGTAAGGTGATATTCAGCTATCTCCCCTGTTACATAATGGCCAACCTGCCCCCATTTAGCCTCTTTATCTGATGTTTCAATTACAAAAAACAGGCTTAAAAATAGAAAAAGTAAATGCATAACCGATGTTATTTTGAGATTATCGTATTTCAGAAGATAACACCTTCGGTTTTAACGTACCGTTAAAATCTTTTCTTAGCTCTGTTCAAGTTGTTAATACTTCATAAAGAATAGAATATTAGGCCATCGGCAGAATCCGGCCCTGAATCAGATGCATGGAACAAGGTGTTTTACAAATAAGATGGGCAAAAAATCTCAGATTCGAGATGAAGAGATCGGATTACATATGTAGCAATACTACCTCAACATCAATCAATTAGAATATCCTCTCTCTTCACCCATTTTTCTGATAATCTCTTTCTCTTTTTCGGTAAGATTTTTGGGTAGCTCAATTTCCATTTTAACCAGATAATCCCCTCGTTTGGATGGATTCTTCATATCGGGCAACCCTCTGCCCCGCAAACGGAAAATCTTTCCGTTTGAAGTTTCCTCAGGTATGTTAAGTTTTACTTTACCGCCCAAAGTTTCAACCGTTAGCGAGCCGCCTAATAAGGCTGTAAACAGATCAAGAGAAACAGTATGATAGAGGTCTGACCCTTTTCTCTCAATGTGATCGGGCTGGTCTACTTTTATTTTAAGAAAAAGATCTCCTTTGTGCCCTCCCGGTGCCGCTGCATGGCCTTTTCCTTTTAATTTAAGCCGTTTCCCCTCCTCTATTCCGGCAGGAATTCTGATCTTCACTTTCTCCCCATTCACCCTGAACTGTTTTTCTACTCCCTTCAAAAGATCTTTCAGGTCAACGCGAATTTCTGCTTCACTGTCGGGCCCTTTCGGTGTACCCCTGCTGCGTGTTCTACTTTGGTACTGCCCGCTTTGATATTGCGCACCTTCAAACGGGTCACCTCCACCGAAGAGTGTTTCAAAAAAGCTTGAAAAACCACCGGCACCTCCGCTCTGCCTGCTCCCGCCTCCAAAGAGGTCTTCAAAGTTGATGTTTACCCTCTGGCCGCCCTGCCCGGCATACTGACTCCAGTTAAAATCGTTTGGGTTAGCACCGGCCTGCTGATATCTTTTCCAGTCAGATCCAACCTGATCATATAGTTTTCGTTTTTCAGGGTCTTTTAAAACTTCATAGGCCTCGCCAAGGTCTTTGAATTTCTGCTCAGCGTTCTTGTCATCCGGATTCTTGTCCGGGTGATATTTGGCAGCCAGCTTACGGTACTTTTTCTTTAAATCCGCGGCCGAAACATCGCGCGATACACCTAAAATCTTATAATAGTCTTTGTACTCCATACTTGTTCATTTACTACCAAAACATGCAAAAGTGATGCCACTCAACGCCTAATTGCGAATATGTCAGAAATTTTAACAGCATAAAAAAACCCCTGCCATTTCCGGCAGGGGTTATCACCTTAACCATAACCACAGGGTACAATATTACAGCTCAATCGCTATGAATACATTGTTACCCTGTCTGTTTACACGTAAAAGAACTGCGTCAGTTCCTTCTTGTTTCAACGCTCTTATAGATCCATAAAATTCGTTGGGAATGGTTACAGGCTGATTTGCTACCTGAGTAATCACATCTCCGCGGCGAAGTCCCTGGCGATGCGCACGGCTTGCCTGTGAAATATCGCTCACTACGACTCCCTGCGCATTTTCATTGAGCCTTAGCTGCTGGCGAATTGATTCTGTAAGCTCTTCAACAACAAAACCAAGCTCTTCTTTCAATTCATCAAGCTCATCAGAAGACATTGAGTCTGCAACCTCCTCTGGCTGAAGTTCTCCCAGTTCCACAACTTTTGTGAGGCGCTCACCGTCTCTGAAGATATCGAGAGTAACACTTTCACCCGGATTTCGGTTACCAATTTCCACACGGAAATCCATCCAGCTGCGAACTTCATCGCCATTCAGTCTTAGGATAACATCACCCTCTTTAAGACCTGCTTGATATGCGGGCCCATCCGGCACTACTTCGCCAACTACAATTCCTCGAGGCCGCTCAAGGCCAAGTGCACGTGCCATGGTTCTGTCAACTTCCGCACCGAAACCAACACCGAGATAACCACGCGCCACTCTGCCGTCTGTAATCAATGCTTCCATCACATTGCGCGCCATATTTACCGGAATGGCAAAACCAATACCCTGGCTGCCACCGCTTCGGCTTGCAATCGCAGTATTAATTCCAATCAGTTCGCCATCAACATTGATGAGCGGGCCGCCTGAATTACCGGGGTTAATGGCAGCATCAGTCTGTATATAATTCTCATACGCATTCAATCCTAATGCTGAGCGGCCACTTGCGCTAATAATACCTTTCGAAACAGTGTGCGCAAACTGTTGTCCAAGCGGGCTACCGATGGCGAGAACCATTTCGCCCACGCGGATATTGTCGCTGTTTCCAAGCCTGATTGCAGGAATATTGTTGGCTTCAACTTTTAAGACTGCAATATCACTGGCCGGATCGGTACCTATAATTTCGGCATCGAGTTCATCTCCGGTGTAGGTGATGATTCTAATTTCATCAGCATCCTGAATTACGTGATTGTTTGTGAGAATGTATCCATCTTCGGAAACAACAACGCCCGATCCAAGCCCGTCTCTTTGAAATTCACGTTCACGGTCGAAACGTGGATCATCAAAAAAGAAAGAGAATGGGGATTGCTGCCTCACTCTTACGGTTCGCCTTGTTGTAATGGTTACAACAGTTGGATTTGTACGTTCTGCAATGTTAACAATAGCATCGTTAAAGTCCCTCAAAAGATTAACCGAGCTCGATTCTGCATCGTCACTGCCTGAATAATATCGAGGCAATTCCCTGTTAACAGGAGTTTCTTCTGCTGGTGTAGTATCGGTAGCCAATCGAATACCAACAAAAAATGATGCAAAAGCAAAAAGCACAGCTATAGCAAGTTTTAATCTGTCCATAGAAATAGTTAGTAGTTTAAATTTTCAATTTAGCAAACGTTTGAGGTGGTATTTATTGCATGTGCATTGTTAAATATGCAAAAAAATGCCGGAGGCGCATGTCAATGCATCTCCGGCGCTAACTAACCTGCTCTCTTTAGGGGACTAAGAAGAACAGCTCTTTACTTAATTTTAATTTGCTTGCGCATACTCTGTTCACTCTTATCAACGGTAATACTTAGTATTCCATTGTGGTAAACTGCATTAATTGTTTCAACATCTACATTATCCGGCAGTGTGAACGAGCGGCTGAAGCTACCAAAATGAGATTCTACTCTATGATAGTGTTTGCCATCTTCTTTCTTTTCGAACTTACGCTCGCCACTGATGGTAAGTGTGTTTTTTTCAACGTTCAGTTCGATATCTTTCTTGTCCACACCGGGAACTTCTACATCAATAACGAACTGCTTCTCTGTTTCTGATATATTAATACTTGGTGCAAAACTATCTCTTCGGGTTTCGAGTGCATCATTGAAAAATTCATCCATGATATCGGAAAATCTTTTCCCGAAAATGTCTCTGTTTGGCTGGGTATATTTAATAAGTGTCATAATTAATTCTCCATTTGGTTTACTGTTTAACAGGTTTTCAATAGTGTTATCGCAATTGAAATGCCAAATGAGTAAACCGTGCAAAAACATGACACACCTTTAATGCTAATCTGCAGTTTTTTCACTCTTTACACCAATCATAGACCGATTGACATGTCCGGAGAGACAGCTTGACCATGCCGAACTGTAAAGTTGTCTGATTTGTACCGAATGCGGGCTTATCTGTAGCTCTTATTCCACTCTTTTGCCACCAGAAACGCCATTTCGAGGCTCTGCTCGTAGTTCAGTCGGGGGTCGCAGTAGGTTTGGTAGTTGGAAGCCAGTCCGTCTTCATTCAGGCCGTTTGCACCGCCAACACACTCGGTAACATTATCACCGGTAAGTTCAAGGTGCACACCACCCAGATAGCTCGCTTCTGAACGGTGAACTTCGAATGTTTCTCTTATTTCCTGAAGAATATCGTTGAATTTTCTCGTCTTAACGTTGCTCCCGGTAGAATATGTGTTTCCGTGCATCGGGTCACAACTCCAAACCACCGGGTGGCCGTGCTGCTTGATAGCCCTGATATAGGTTGGCAGATGTTTTTTCACATTATCGTGCCCCATTCTTGTAATAAGCACAATTTTACCCGCCTCGTGGTTCGGGTTGATGGTATCCAGAAGCCGCAAAAGATTTTCCAGATCAAACGGAGGGCCCACTTTTATGCCAATGGGATTCTGTATCCCTTTCAGATATTCGATGTGGGCACCATAAATTTGCTGGGTACGATTTCCAAGCCATACAAGATGCGCGCTTAAGTTGAACCAGCCTTGCTTACGGGGCACTCTGCGTGTTTGAGCAGAATCGTAAAAAAGATTGAGCGCCTCGTGCGAGGTGTAAAGATCAACTTTGTGAGAGGTGTTAATTCTGTTTGGAGTGATGGTATCCATAAACTTAATCGCCTTATTGATGGAGCTTACCATCTGCTCGTAATCTTTGTAATACTCGTTGTTCTGCATAAAATCGAGTTCCCACTGCTCGGGGTGCTGAAGATCAGCAAATCCTTCATCAGAGAGTGCCCGTAAAAAGTTCAGTGAGAGTGCGGCTTTTTCGTATGCTTCAAGCAGTCTTGAAGGATCAGGTGTACGTGTTTTAACGCTTGCTTCAATGCTATTGATCAGATCACCACGGTAGTTGAGCATCTTTACACCGTCTACCACTTCAAAATCCTGAGAGCGCGGTTTTGCATACTGGCCGGCAATTCGCCCCAGTCTGATTACAGGCGTACCCATCTCATGGATAAGGATAAAGCTCATTTGTAACATCACTTTTAGCATATTTACCAGCTTCACCGATGTGCATGCGTCAAATGTTTCGGCACAATCGCCCCCCTGCAGAAGAAACGCGTTGCCTTCGGCTACATCCGCCAGTTTCTCTTTCAATGCTTCAATCTCCCATGAAGTGATGAGCGGAGGTAGTGATTTCAATTCGTTAAATGAACGCTGCAGTTCCTCCGTATCCGGATAAGCAGGGAGCTGACTGATCTCCTTTTTGTTCCATGAAAGCGGATACCATCCTTCGCCTTCTAAAATATGCTGGCTGTCAATTTGGTTGATTTTTGGGGTAGCAGTACTCATTTATCTGTGGATATATTGTTTAAAAAGACACTAAATATACAAATGATTCTGTAAATAGAGTAAACTGCGTTTATTGAATAGCAGCCCGATATCAATATTACCCTGCCAAGGCGTAAACTATATCTATTACAAACAAGTCAAACCTCTGTTATCAACGTGTCAAAATCGTTCACCTCACCACAAGATCACAAAAATCAGGCGTTGCATGTAGTATAGCGGTGCTTTCCATAAATCATCAGCCTGTTACAGATTAATTAGAAGTATGTGCCAAAAAATATCGGTCAGAAGTAATCACAATTCATTACTTTTTTCATAACGAAGAAACGTGAGGTTGCAGAAAACGTTTTGTAAGTTACCCGATTAATAAAAAAACCAGGGATTTTGCAGAATAACATCATCATACGCGGCGCCCGCGAACACAATCTCAAAAACATTGACATCGACATACCCCGTGAACAGCTTGTTGTTTTAACAGGGCTTTCGGGTTCGGGTAAATCGTCACTCGCCTTCGATACCATCTATGCGGAGGGGCAGCGCCGTTTTCTTGAATCGCTCTCTGCTTACGCACGACAGTTTTTGGGAATGATGGAACGCCCCGATGTAGATTTTATAGACGGTCTCTCCCCGGTCATATCCATCGATCAGAAAACCACCAACCGAAATCCTCGCTCTACGGTAGGTACCGTAACGGAAATCTACGATTTTCTCCGCCTTCTCTATGCCCGTATTGGCGAACCATACTCCTACATATCCGGGAATAAGATGGCCAAGCAGACATCCGATCAGATTGTGCAGGCTATTATGGATCTGCCGGAAGGCACCAAAGCGTACTGCCTCGCCCCGGTTGTGCGGGGGCGAAAGGGCCACTACCGCGAACTTTTTGAGCAGATGCAGAAACAGGGCTACATCAAAGCGCGTGTGGATGGCGAGCTGATTGATCTTGAAGGTGAAATCAAGCTCGACCGATACAAAACGCACAACATCGAAGTGGTGGTTGATCGCTTTGTGATTTCAAATAAGAGCAAAAACCGTATCTCTGAAAGTGTGCACCTTGCCCTTGAGATGGCCGATGGAAATCTGATTCTCGGCATCCAGGAAAACGGGGCGATTCGCGATCAGGTGTTTTCGAAAAATTTGTACGATCCTGAAAGCGGGCTCTCTTACGAAGACGCCGCACCAAACCTTTTTTCATTCAACTCCCCGTTTGGCGCCTGCAAAGCATGTAACGGGCTGGGCTATAAATACGATGTAAACCGTAATCTTGTGATCCAAAACCCTGAGCAGAGCATTGACGAAGGGGCCATCCGGTTTTTGGGAGAACCGCGCGATATATTTGTATTTAAACAGCTCGATGCCGTTCTGCGAAGTGTGAACCACGATTTCAGCATGCCAATTGAATCGTTCACAGACGAAGCACTTGACCTGCTTTTTGAAGGTGGCGGTGACAAAAAATTCAACATCAGCTACGATTTTAAAAACAATAATGTAACCTACAAACACCGCTTCCCGGGTCTGAAGTCGATCATCAGAGAGCAGTATGAGGAGAGCAAATCAAACAAACAGCGGGATAAAGCAAAAGCATTTTTATCGAAAATAACCTGCCCCGCATGTGATGGCGGCAGGCTCAACAAAGAGGCACTCTCTTATAAAATAGATGGATATACCATCCGTGATCTTGTTGTGCAGGATATCAGCACGCTCCGGAAAACAGTTGGTAATTTAAAACTGACCGAACGGCAGCGAATAATTGGCCAGCAGGTTTTAAAAGAAGTAATTGACCGCATCGATTTTCTGCTGAATGTTGGGCTGAACTATCTCTCCCTCGATCGTGAAGCACAAACTCTGAGCGGTGGTGAAGCACAGCGCATTCGCCTTGCTACCCAAATTGGTACCCAACTTGTTGGTGTGCTCTACATTCTGGACGAACCGAGCATTGGGCTGCATCAGCGTGATAACATTAAACTGATCCAATCTCTCGAAACCTTGCGCGATCTTGGCAACAGTGTGATTGTGGTTGAGCACGACCGCGAAACTATTGAACATGCCGATTATGTGGTTGATCTGGGCCCGGGCGCCGGTACCGAAGGTGGCCACATTGTAACAAAAGGCAAGCCGGAAGAGCTTGATGCTGCTTCCATGACCTCAAAATACCTGAACGATGAAGAGGTGATTCCCTATCCTGAAAAGCGCCGAAAAGGTAGTGGCAAGAATATTACGGTAAAAAATGCCACAGGCCACAATCTGAAAGATGTAACGCTGAATGTACCACTCGGCAAATTTATTGCAGTAACAGGTGTAAGCGGCAGCGGAAAAAGCTCGCTGATTAACCAAACCCTCACACCCATACTCTCCAACGAATTTTACAACTCCAAAGCGGTGCCCCTTCCCTACCGAAAAGTTGAAGGGCTAAATCATGTAGACAAGGTAATTTCGATCGACCAGAGCCCTATCGGGCGTACCCCGCGATCCAATCCAGGAACCTACACTAAAGTTTTTGACCATATCCGCTCTCTTTTTGCTGAGCTTCCCGAGTCAAAAATCAGAGGGTATGATCAAGGCAGATTCTCATTTAATGTAAAAGGCGGGCGATGCGAAACCTGCCAGGGCGATGGTGTTCGAAAGATCGAAATGAATTTTCTGCCCGATGTATACGTAAACTGTGAAAACTGCAATGGCAAACGATACAATCGGGAAACTCTCGAAATTCATTACAAAGGCAAAAATATATCGGATGTGTTGCAAATGCCCATCAGTGAAGCTGAAGGTTTCTTTGATTCTGTGCCTTCCATCAAACGGAAACTGAAAACACTGAACTCGGTTGGGCTTGGCTATTTAACAATGGGCCAGTCGAGTACCACGGTAAGCGGCGGTGAGGCGCAGCGGATTAAGCTCTCAAGAGAGTTGTCTAAAATTGGTACCGGAGATACGGTATATATTATGGACGAACCTACCACAGGCCTGCACTTTCAGGATGTTCGAATGCTTGTTGAGGTAATCCAGAAACTGGTTGAGAAAGGGAACACCGTAATTGTGATTGAACACAACCTGGACCTGATAAAGGCAGCCGACTGGATTATTGACCTTGGCCCCGAGGGCGGCATGGGCGGCGGGCAAATTATTGCCGAAGGCACCCCCGAACAGGTAGCTCAAATTCCCGATAGCTACACCGGAAAATACCTGCAAATGGAATTTGAAAGAGAGAAGGGGAAGAAGGCTGAAGCAGTATCGGGCTGAATGTTACTTTTGTAGTTCAGTGGGTTCTTTTCTTTTTACTTGTAACCATCTCTCTTTTAGATTTAGACATATAGAGTACTTAAATCCCCCATACAAGACAATAAAATACCTCCACCCAGCTTTACAAAAGCATCACAAATAAAGTTTGTCAACAGATTGCTTTCTGCCTATTTTTACTGGTCTGATGAAAAACCGGCCTTCACATATTTTCCGATCTCTGACCATTACCCTTGTAATGGCCGGGTTTATTGCCCATCTTGCACAGCCGTTCTCCAGCCAGGCTAAAAAAAATGCCTTTGCGCTGTGGCTGAACCAGAATGTAGTAGCATCAGGAAATGAAAATGAAACCAAGCTCAGAGACTCCATTCGTCAGTTACCCGAACAAGCCAACGATTTCTGGATACTTGTTGAGCAGGCATCCAAGCTGGTAGCCGATCATAAAGATGATTTTCGCATTCAATTCTCATTCTCTGATGAAGAGCAACGATCTGTATCTACCTGGCTTGTAGGCCAGTGGAACGTGTTTGAAAATCACAAAACCGGTGCAAATGCAATTCTGCCGGAGTTTCCGAAACCATTATACAAATGGCTTTCATCCAATCCGGTTCACTCTGTTGCCTCACCGGCAGCTGTTGATCAAACATTTACTGTTCCTCAGTATGCATCTATATTTACAGGCAACGCCCTCTCCCTCATTCTGATACCTCTTGCAGGCGGTATCAGCATCAATGCCCCGTAGGCGGCTATCAAAAATCTCATCAAATTTTCACTGCCAGCATGATTTTTTTCATCCGCTGTGGTATGGATGTGCCGGCAGTGCTCTTCAGTGCATAGATGTGCTGAATTTTCCCAATTTTAACCAATCACAGTTATCAATTTACTACCATGAAAAAACAGAATAATGGATTTAAAATAGGTATGATAGTCCTCTTCCTGGGGCTTACGGGCTATTACCTGTTCCCCACCATCCAGTGGACTCTTGAACAGCGCCATATGGAAAGCCTCACCGAAACCGAGCGCATTCAGTATGAAAGTGAAAATGCAGAACGAATTCAGCGTATACGGGAACGGTCACTCTCTCTTGGGCTCGACCTGCAGGGTGGTATGTACGTAACCCTCGAAGTGGGAACTCCACAGCTGGTGCTTGAACTGGCAGGAGATTTTGCCGACAGCAACCTTGAAGATGTGATCCGTGTAGCACGTGATAATTACTTCGAAAGGCGAACCGATTTCATCGATGAATTTGTAGCTGAGTTCGAGCGTCGCGACCCTAACGCCATGCTCAGCCGTTATTTCAGGTCTGATGCTCAGAACATTACAAGAACATCATCCAACTCAGAAATTTCAGCATTTCTTAAAACACAACGAACCAATGCCGTTGAGCGGGCTATGGAGATTATCCGCTCCAGGATTGACCGTTTTGGTGTAACGGAACCAGGTATTCTCCAGCAGGGAAATAGCCGTATTGTGGTTGAACTGCCCGGTGTAGACGACGAAGAGCGGGTGCGTGATCTCCTCAGAGGTACTGCGCGGCTGGAGTTCAGACTAACCCCTGAAGTTGATGAGATTAATAGTGCAAAGCAGGCGATTGCGAACTTTTTCAGTGAATTAGAAGAAGATGAGGAGAGCGACGAGGTTCAGAACCTGCTCGATATCTTCGATCTCCGCGGTACCAACCAGTACTCTTTCGGATTTGCTGCCGGCCGTGATACAGCTGCCGTAAACCGCATTTTACAAACTGAGGATGTTCAGCGCCTCATTCCCCGAAATATGGAACTGCTATGGGGAGCCAGTGCTTTTACACATGACAACGGCATTCCTCTCTATGAAATGATTCCTGTTCGCAGCCAGATTGAACTAACAGGTGATGTGATCTCCGAGGCCCGCGTGGCTTTCGATCCAACAACCAATCGCCCGGAAGTTTCGATGACAATGGATTCTGACGGTGCAAGACGATGGTCGCGAATTACAGGTGCCAACATCGGGCGTCCTGTTGCAATTGTGCTCGACGGGTATGTTTACTCTTACCCAACGGTGCGGTCGCAGATAAACAACGGGCGTTCATCCATCTCTGGAATTGGCGGCGTTCAGGAAGCAGAAGATTTGGTGAACATTCTCCTTTCCGGTGCGCTCCCTGCCCCACTCGAAATTATTGAGGAACGAACTGTTGGAGCATCACTTGGCGAGGCATCCATTCGCGCGGGCCTCTACTCCATTATATTTGGTTTAAGTGTGGTAGCCATCTTTATGATTGTCTACTACCGGACCGGAGGGGCTATTGCCGACCTCGCACTGCTGCTCAATATTATATTTATTCTGGGCATTTTGGCCGGTTTCCAGGCAACACTTACGCTGCCCGGTATTGCAGGTATTGTATTGACCATTGGTATGGCGGTTGATGCGAACGTGCTGATATTCGACAGAATACGTGAAGAGATGCGGGGGGGTAAAACACTTCGCGCCGCAATTGATAACGGATATGCCAACGCGATGAGCGCTATTATTGATGCAAACGTAACCACGTTCTTTGTAGCGGTAATTCTCTACAGCTTCGGTGTTGGCCCAATCAAAGGCTTTGCGGTTACACTGATGGCAGGTATTGTGGCCTCACTCTTCAGCGCCATTGTAATTACACGGGTAATTGTTGATTACCTCACCCGCGAGAAGTCATCCAGAGTGAGCTTCGGTTAATCATCACCCAGAAAATTTTAAAATACAGGTATTAATATGAGATGGTTTGAATCACCAAACTTCGACTTTATCAAAGCACACAATATTGCGTACTTCTTTTCAGGTACTCTTATTGTGATATCCATCGTAGCCATTTTCACAATGGGACTAAACTACGGTATCGACTTCAGAGGCGGGCAAGAGTTCGTATTCGAGTTTCAGGAACCGGTTGATGTAGTCGAAATCCGTTCTGAATTAACAGAACCGCTCGGCAGCGTACCCGAAATTAAACTCTTCGGGTCCGACCGTGAAATTCTTCTCCGTATCGATTCGGAAGAAGACATCACCGCAACCCGCGAACTTCTGCTGGCAAATTTTGCCTTGCTCTACCCCGGCAATGAAGTTACCGTTCAGAAAACCGACCTCGTAGGCCCCCGGTTTGCTGAAGACCTTCGCCGCGGTGCGATATATTCTATTATCTTTGCTCTTGCTGTGGTATTTATCTACATCTTCATCCGGTTTAAAGGGTGGTACTTCTCAGCCGGAGCCATTGCCGCACTTGCGCACGACGTATTGATCGTTCTGGGTGTGTTTACCATCATGGCAGAAATCGCTCCGTTTGATGTGAGTATTGATCAGGCGTTGATCGCGGCATTCCTAACCATTGTGGGTTATTCGCTGAACGATACCGTGGTAGTGTTCGACCGCATTCGGGAGAACTCTATCATCTACAAAACCATGAACTTTAAGGATATGATCAATAAAAGCCTAAATGATACGCTTAGCCGTACTGTAGTAACTTCGGTAACTACCTTGTTTGTGGTATCTGTGCTGTTTATCTTTGGCGGGGAGGTTCTTAAAGGCTTCGCTTTTGCACTTGTACTTGGTGTAATTTTAGGTACTTACAGCTCGCTATTTGTAGCCAGTGCGTTGGTGGTAGAGCTTCAGAAGCGCGCCCTAAAAGCCAAAGCAAAGTAAATTAACTTTTAAAAACGGGATAATTATGAGTTTTAATGTTTCTGAGCGCTATAATTGCGTTGTGATAGAGTTTAAAGGAAATGTAATGGGCGGCCCTGATGCGGTAAGCCTCAATGAAAAAATTCACGAGCTGATCGATAGCAACCGAACCAACGTTGTTGTGGATCTCAGCAAAGTGAAATTTATGAACTCATCAGGCCTGGGGATGCTTATCGGCGCCCTTACCACCATGAGGAAGGCAGGTGGTGATCTGCGCATTGCTAACGCTACCGATAAGATTGAGAGCTTGCTCATTATCACAAAACTCATTACCGTTTTTAAACACTTCAAATCGATAGATGAAGCAATTGAATCTTACAAAGATTAGCGACTTCATCCCGATTAACAAATAAATCAATTACGGAGGTGTTTGCGCACCTCCTTTTTTTTGGAAAAAATATGGCTGTACGAATTGTTATTGGTGCCCAGTGGGGCGATGAAGGAAAAGGAAAAGTTGTTGACATTTTAAGTGCAGAGGCCGATTACGTTGTCCGTTATCAGGGCGGTGCGAACGCAGGCCATACGCTTAAATTCGACGACACCACCATTGTGCTTCACCTTATCCCCTCCGGAATGTTTAACGGAAATTCAAAGTGCATTATCGGCAATGGGGTTGTGGTAGATCCCATCGCACTGGTTGATGAACTCAAAGAAGTGGAGTCACTCGGTGTTGATCTGAAGGGGCGCTTTTTCATCAGCAGTTCTGCCCATCTTATTTTGCCCTACCACAAAGTACTTGACCAGGTAAAAGAGAAAAGCCGTGGCAGTGATGCCATCGGAACAACAGGCAGAGGAATAGGCCCGGCTTATGTGAGCAAGGTTTCCAGAATCGGTATCCGTATGCTCGATCTGCTTGATATGAAATCACTTGAGGAAAAAATTAAAAAGAATCTCCGTGACATTAACGTTGCTCTTGAAAATGTGTACGGAGAAGAACCACTTGATGGCGACGAGATGATCGCCAAACTGAAACCCGCAGTTGAGATTGTTAAGCCATACATCACAAACACTACCGAACTGTTGCACGATGCCCTTGAAAACGGTGAATCTGTACTGCTTGAAGGTGCTCAAGGAAGCCTGCTCGATGTAGATCATGGTACATATCCCTATGTAACCTCTTCATCCCCCACGGCGGGCGGTGCGTGTTGCGGGAGCGGAATTCCGCCACTTGCAGTTACCCACTCAATGGGCATTACCAAAGCGTACTGCACGCGGGTTGGTAATGGGCCATTCCCTACCGAACTGGATGATGCTGCGGGCGAGAAGCTTAGGAAAAACGGTCAGGAGTTTGGTGCAACCACGGGCAGGCCCCGGAGATGCGGCTGGCTCGATCTGGTGGCATTAAAATACGCTATCAGGCTGAACGGTATGAATGAACTTACCCTCACCAAACTCGATGTGCTTGATGATTTTGAAACCATTAAGCTGTGTACTCATTATGAGCTTGATGGAGAAAAAACAGAGGTTTTCCCGCTGGATACAGAAAAAGTTGAACGGGTAAAACCTGTGTATACGTCATTTGAAGGTTGGAATACCTCTACCCGAAATATCTCCGCTTTCGATGAACTTCCTGAAAAGGCAAAAGAGTATATCCGATTTATTGAAGAGTTTACCGGAGTGAAGTTTACCATTATATCCACAGGACCGAAACGCTCCGAAACCATAATTTTATAAAAAAACAAATGGCCAGCTCTGCACGCTTCACCATAACTTACCGTATTGCGGCCGGTTCTGAAGATGAGGCAGTGCAGTTTGCTGAAAAAATTGGGACGGAGCAATCAGTAGAAATGCCTCTGGAAGCTGTGCCCGAATCCGGCAAACTTTCCCTGCCACATATTATAGATATGGTACAGTGGGCCGAGAACCTTTGGGATGCCACCCTTACCTACCCCAAATCTCTGTTTGATAGCGACACTACCCAGCTGATGAACGTGCTGTTTGGTAATATTTCCATGCTTCACAATATCAAATTGATTGATATTGATGAGAGTGTCTGGAAAGATAATCTCCACGGCCCGGCATTCGGTATTTCGGGCATCCGAAAGAAACTGGATGTAACCAAAAGAGCCCTAAGCTGTACCGCACTGAAACCGATTGGCCTCTCACCCGCCGAACTTGCTGAAAACGCATACCAGTTTACATCAGGAGGCATCGATATCATCAAAGATGATCACGGGCTGGCAAATCAATCATCCGCTGAATTTACATCGCGCGTTTCAGCAGTTGTACAAGCAGTGAGGATAGGCGAGCAGGCTTCAGGCAAAAAAACACTCTACTTTCCCAATATTACAACTTCACCTGCCTATGTATTAGACAGGTTTCATGAGGCTGTTGAACATGGCGCTGATGGGGTGTTGGTTTCGCCGCAACTAACAGGTATAGAAATGCTCCATACCCTTTCCAACCGGGGTCACCTTCCGTTAATGGCGCACCCGGCATTTTCGGGCTCATTCGTGATTCATCCCAACCATGGTTTTACACCGGAACTCTACTACGGAACCATCTGGAGAGCACTTGGCGCAGATTCGGTGATCTATCCCAACACCGGGGGGCGCTTTTCATTTACCAGAGAAACATGCATTGCGATTAACCACAACCTGCGAACTGACCTTCACAGTTTCTACAAAACATTCCCAACACCTGCAGGCGGCATTGATCTTTCAAGCCTTGAACAGGAAATTGCTGCTTATGGAAATGATACCATTTATTTGATTGGCGGCAGTCTTTATAAGCAGAAAGATGGCCTTCAGGCTGCCACCGAAAATTTTCAAACCGTTTTGAGGAGTTATGAGTAATACCTCTAAAGTGATAAAAGCAGCGAATTTTTCATGGAATGGAGTGGAGCGCAAACTGTACAAAACGGATACGAAAAACTTTAAAGCGATCCATAGATACACACTTCTTGGTGATGAAATAACTGCTCTGAACTCAGAAACACGCTATTTCGAAATTCAGCCGGATGGCTACTCTTCGCTTGAATTGCACAGACATCCGCACAGTGTAGTGATTATCCGGGGATCTGGAACATTAATCCTTGAAAATGAACTGCATGCGCTGAATTTACACGATGTTGTATTCATTGCTCCGGAAACCATTCACCAGTTTCACGCGGATAATGGAGAGCCTCTCGGCTTTATCTGCATTGTTGACCGCTACCGCGACCGCCCCGCCATTCCCGATGATGAGACCATTAAAGAGAGGATTACCTCAGAAAAAGTTTTGAAGAAAATTCAAAAATAACCTTGAAAAGGAGTGAGCAAAGATCTTATATTTTAAGTCTTGAATAAATCAAAAAAATGGTTGTTCAAGACGGTTGAAATAGTGATTTACTACAAATATGCGGGAATAGCTCAGTGGTAGAGCACCACCTTGCCAAGGTGGGGGTCGCGAGTTCAAATCTCGTTTCCCGCTCTTTCCAAAAAGCTCAAAGATAAACTCTTTGAGCTTTTTTTGTTTGTGGTAATTCTATTCTATCCTGAGTAGCTATGCTACAACACTCTCCTGCACCCATCCATGTGGGAATATCAGCGCATTGCTTTTTCATACTGCAATCCCGTTGCGTTGGATTACAATTCTGCTAAAAGCCCTATAACTATATTACCTCGCCCTCGCTATCCTCATGGTACGATTATTCTCTTCATCCATTACCACCCGAAAAGCGATGTACCAGGTCCCCTCATGCATAAAGAGCTGGCGGCTATGGCCGGCACTCGTCCAATGCTGAATATCTATCAGCTGCCCTTTCTGTTCAAATGGCCCGGTTACATCATCTGCCACCTCCAGGCCAATAGCGCGGCCATCCGGGTTACCATCTGCACGCATATTGTAAATATTATACCATTTTCCATCGTAGTAAATTGGCATAGGGCGTGGAACTCTTCCCTTTACCTCAACTCTTTCCCATCCTTCCAGAGGATCTCTTGATCGTACAATCAAATTATAATCGGTACCATCTGCACTGCCGCCAACCGCAAGATAAATGTAACCTTCGTGCCAGGTAGCACCGAAAGCATACACCCTTCCATTTCGGGTAGGCTGTTCGATCTCTTTAAACAGTTCCGGGGCAAATTCAACCATATCGTTGATATGAAAAAGAGGGGCTTCTTTGGTGAGGTATTCCCAATTTTTTAAATCTTTTGATGCCGCCATCCCAAGTGCTCTGCGCCCGGGATACGTATCGTTATCGCCGCCTGATGCCATATCTCCGTAAAAAGTGTAAAATAGCTCGTCTTCGGGGTGCCATACCAGCGCATAAGGATTGGTTCGGTTTCTGCTTTGCCAGATATATTGGGGTTCATTAAGTACAGGATTTTCCTCATAGTTATGCCAGTTAAGCATATTTCTGGTGGCAATAAGGCTGCCGTCCTGATTGGTGCTGTGAGGGTGCCCGGCCCAATTTGAATAATTCCCGGCCGGACTTGAATTATAAAATAATGCAAGGTTGTTTTCGGTATGATAAAATCCAACGGGATCAATCTTTCGCTTGCCGGTTGTCTCATACCATGGCACAATATCTATCGATCCGTTTTTTTCGAGGAGCTCCCACCCGGTTAACGGAGGCGGGTTCCCGGTTGATGTAGATTGCATCCCGTGGATGTTCACACAATCGTTGCAGGTACCAATTACCGGCTCAAATGTGTACTCCTGCGGCGTGTAATTGAAAGATGCCAGCACATAGAGAATAAACGCTTTGATGAAAAATTGTATCGTCATCTGTTACTTCTATTTGACGGGTTAGTGATGTAATGTGATCTCAAAGTAGTAGTGAATGTTACAAGTATGTGGCGCAACAGTGCGTATCACACCTGGGATTCGCGCGCCATTCTTCTCTATAACGCACGTTGATCAATTTACATACAGCTCATTTCAGGGTTCGGGAATTTTTATTTTGGATCTGATTATTTATATGTGCAAAATATGTGTAATATTGATTATCATTCAGCTATGGATCCCGAACTATACCAGCAATACGATCTCGAGCAGGATGTGCACCGCATTACACTTTACAGCACGGTAGCGAAAGAGCATCAGCATGTTTCGGGCAGAAAACGGCTCTATCTCCATCTCGATATGAACTGTTTTTACGCACAGGTGGAGCAGCGTGCTTACAATCTGTACGGGCTGCCTGTGGCCATGGGCGGCTGGCGAAAACCAAACGGAGTGGCGCGGGGTATTGTGGCAACCGCCAGTTACGAGGCGCGAGCGCTCGGCATTAAAACAGCGATGAGCGCGTTTGAAGCTTCACAAATTTGCCCCTACCTGGTATTTATGCAGATTGATTATGACAAGTATAAAGGAATCAGCCGCCAGTTGAAATCCATCCTCGATACCTACTCTCCCGAGGTAGAAAAATACTCCATGGATGAGTACTTCATGGATATCACCTTTATGCTTGGAAAGTCGCGCAGGCAGCTCGAAGCATTCGGGTATACCATGAAAAACGACATCTTCCGGCAACTTGGGCTGGTCTGTTCTGTGGGAATAGCCACCAGTAAAACCTACTCAAAGCTGGCATCAGACCTTAAAAAACCGAAGGGGCTTTCATTAATTCTAACCCCCGACGATGCTGCACAATGTATCTACCCACTACCCATTGATAAGGTATGGGGGATTGGGCGCAGGCGCTATGAACACCTTAAGAGGTATGGCCTGCTCACCATCTCAGACGCACACAAACAAGGCCCCGCGCCTTTTAAAAAGCTTTTTGGTGAGATGCAGGGACAGCTTTTCTGGGAAACCGTAACTGGACGCGATCGGGCTAAAGTGCTTACCAACGAGATTCATATCCCCGATGAGGTAAGCTACATGCACACATTCTCCGACTGGACAGATGAACCCACACTTGTACGGGGCGAAGTTGTAAAAGCTGTACGTAAGGTGTGCTACCGAATGAGAGGCTACAAACGAAAAGCCCGGCGATGGAGCTGCCATATCCGCTATCAGGAAGCGCACTGGGAAGGTGTAAGCTTTGCATTTACCACCTCCGGCTTCACCAATCTCGACGATTATGTGCTGAAAGCGTGCCTTCCGAAGGCTATAAAACTTATAAACAGTGCGGTTCAGAAAGGCATAAAAATACGTGGCATAGGCCTGCATACCATCGAAATGCAGCAGACCGAACAGCTTGAAATATTTTTTACGGAAGAGGAGAGAATGCGCCATCTGTACCGTGCTGCAGACTGTCTCAACAACTGCTACGGCCCCGATACCATTGCCAAAGCCGCCATCCACGAAAGCGTGAAAGGAAACACGCACTTTGTAAACAGAAGCTAATCAGCGGCTGAAAAATCAGTTCATTAGTCCAGAGGATAGATCGATTTTTTCGCGGCAAGCAGGGTGTTTTTCATCAGCATAGCTACCGTCATCGGGCCAACACCACCTGGAACGGGTGTTATCCAGCTGGCTTTTTGTTTGATAGCATCAAAATCGCAGTCACCCACCAGTTTGTAGCCTTTTTCAGTGGTTTCATCAGCTACACGGTTAATACCCACATCGATTACAACCGCACCCTCTTTAATCATTTCCGCTTTGATGAGATTGGGTTGTCCGGCTGCCACAACCAAAATATCAGCTGATATAGTGTGTGAGGTGAGATCTTTTGTGAATTTGTGGCAAATGGTTGTGGTTGCCTTACCGGATGCATTCTCGCGCGAAAGCATAATTGCCATCGGAGAGCCAACAATATTACTCGCTCCAACCACTACTGCGTGTTTACTCTTCACCGGGATGCTGTAGTAATTAAAAAGCTCAAAAATACCCGCAGGGGTGCACGATTTAAATGTTGGCTGATCAACCGTCAGCCGCCCTACATTCATGGGATGGAAACCATCCACATCTTTTTTATGGTCAATACTTTCGATAACATCATGTGCAGATAGGTGCGAAGGCAGTGGAAGCTGAACGAGGATTCCATCAACAGTGGAGTCTTCGTTGAACGATCGGATTGTCTCTTTCAGCTCTCTCGCAGAAACCGTATCAGGCAGGTGTGCGGTATCCGTATTGATACCAACACGCTGGCAGGCTCTTGTTTTGGCGCCAATATATGTTGTTGACGCCGGGTCGTTGCCAACCTGAACCACTTTGAGAAACGGCCTTCGGAACCCCGCTTTCACCCAGTTCTCCACATCCTCCTTCAGGAGATTCATAGTTATATCTGCTACTTTTTTTCCGTCAATTATTTTGGCTGACATGGCACTGAGTTAAAAAGGTTTGTTATTTTTGATCAGAAAGGTAAGCCCAAATCGGCATGAAATAAACTATAGATTACATAAACTTTACTTAGCGCTCTATATCGTACTTTTTCATTTTATTATAGATGTGGCTTCGCTGTATTTCGATAGCATCAGCGGTGGCAGAGACGTTCCAGTCAAACTTTTCGAGCTTCTTTAATAAAAAAATACGTTCGGCTTCTTCTTTGTATTCATGGAACGAATCGGTCTGCGCAATAAGGTTATCGAGAAGGTCTTTATTTTTTTTGCGGCTCGCAACCTGCTTCTCTACGTCACTTTTCGAGATAACATCATCCTGCGAAAGCAGTGCCAGCCGTTCAACAGAGTTTTGCAGTTCCCTGATATTTCCCGGCCAGGATTGTTTTTGCAATTCTTCAAGGGCTTCATCAGAAAATGATTTTCCGGCAAAAATAATCTCCTTCTCAGCCAGGTTCTGCAGAAACCATGCAGCTAATAGCGGGATATCTTCCCGGCGATCCCGCAAGGGTGGCAAGTGAATCGGAATTACATTAAGGCGATGGTAGAGATCTTCCCTGAAATTGCCTTCCTCAATTTCTTCAGCTAAATCTTTGTTTGTGGCAGAGAGTACCCGCACGTCTACCTTAATCGTTTCGTTGCTGCCAACTCGTACAATTTGCCCCTCCTGAAGTGCACGCAAAACTTTTGCCTGGGCTTCGGAAGTCATATCCCCAATCTCATCCAGAAAGAGCGTTCCGCCATCAGCCTGTTCAAATTTCCCTATTCGCCTGCCTGAAGCACCTGTAAATGCTCCTTTTTCGTGGCCAAAGAGTTCACTTTCCAGCAGCTCTGCGGGTATAGCTGCGCAATTCACATCCACAAATGTTTTTGATGCGCGTGTGCTGTTATTGTGAATAGCGCGTGCCACAAGCTCCTTACCCGTTCCGTTTTCGCCGGTGATAAGAACCCTGCTGCTGCTTGGAGCCACTTTTTCGATCAGTTTTTTTATCTGACCGATTGCGGGGCTGTTGCCTATCAGCTCGGTATGGCCATGGAGCTGTTTCCGAATATCTCTATTTTCACGAATCAGTTCACTGCTTTTCAGTGCATTTCTTATGCTAATGAGGAGCCGGTTTAAATCAGGCGGTTTTTCCAGAAAATCGAAAGCACCCGATTTTGTGGCTTCTACAGCAATTTTTATAGTACCGTGGCCGGATATCATAATTACCGGAAGCTCTTTTCGAAGCTCTTTGATTTTCGGAAGAACCTCCATCCCATCCATTCCTTTCATTTTGATATCGAGCATTACAAGATCAATATGTTCGGATGATACCATTGCCAGTGCCTGTTCGCCATTCTCGGCTTCAAGAACGGCATAATTCTCAAACTCAAGAATCTCACGCAAAGCATTGCGAATGCTTTTTTCGTCGTCAGTGATAAGGATAACCGGCTTTTTACTCATAGCTGTCAATAACTTGCCTGAAGATACTCAAGAATTCGCTGATGAATAAAATCAATATGAGAAGTCTGAACCGTGTAGTTATTGGTGAGAATAGTAACTACAAGCCGTTCTCCTGAATTTGTATAAAGATAGCCCGATAGCGCTCGTACGCCGGATACAAACCCTGTTTTACCCTTAAAATTATCATGAACGGTACTGTTTCGGAATCTGTGGCTAAGTGTACCACTAAACGTGCTTTGCGCTAATGAGTTGTAGAAATAGGGAAAGTACTCTTTAGACTGAATGGCAATCAAAAACCGGTTTAAATCATCCGATTTCAGCAGTGTGGCGGGTGCCATACCGGAACCGTCTCTCAGGCTTACGCTTGTGGTGTCGAAACCCATATCAGCCATATAGCTTTTTACCACCTGTAACCCAAGATCGGTTGTACCCTGTACGCCAAATTCTGCGGCACCAAGTTTTTTGAGCAGCATCTCTGTGATAAAATTATTGCTCTCTCTGTTTACCTCATTGATCATTCTGTAAAGAGGTACAGAATAGTGCTCATCCAGCACTTCAAGCCCGGTTTCATTCCATCGGTGAAAATCATTATCCGAATAAATGTGCCCCGTTATATCAATCCCACTTTTCATAAAATATCTGTACATGGTATCCAGAAAATAGTGAGTGGGTGCTGTGATGGTGAGTGGCTCAGTTTCGTAATAACCTTGCGGAAGTGTACTTCTGAGAAATATGGTATTGGTTCCCAGTTCTCTCCTGTACGATTCACGAAAGCGTGTGCCCGGTGCAGTTATCAGCTGTTCATTAATAAACTCAACATAAGGGGTATTGAACGGCATCCATTGAATCTCGGGAGTTGTACCAACCCTGCCGGAAGCTATTACCTCAAGATCTACCACATTTCCGTTAAAAGAGATAGCACCGATTTCCGGTGCATAGTAGTAGCTCAGATCATCCCACTCCCATCCTCTTGGATAGGGAACATCATCAAATAGGCCATCGAACCCAATCAGATTACCATCAATCAACCTGATTCCTCTTTCTTGCAAAATCAAAGCCCATTTCTCGAAAAGAAAAAGCGAATTACCCTGAGCAAAAAGCCCGCTTATGGAGGGATCACCCGACCCTTTTACGATGATATCACCTTTCCACGTATTTCCAACCTGTTCACCCCTGCCAAAAAGAGTGGTTTTAAAACGGTAGCCGGCTCCAAGCTTTTCAAGGTAGGCGCCTGATGTTACCATTTTCAAATTTGATGCAGGCCGCATCAGATAATTTCCATTCAGGCTTTCGAGAAGTTCGCCTGAGCTGTCTCTCACCTGCAGCGACCATACAGCATTTGATGCACGGCTGTTTTCAATGATTGATGAAATTTGCGACGAAACCTGTGCATTACCCACATAGGGGCAGAAAATGAACCAGCAAAAAAGCAGAGCGGTAATCAGAACTGCACAGCGCTGTTTCATGGCAGTATTCTAATTACCAAAATATTTTAACTCTTCCTGCTCAAATACGTTGTGAATTTCCTCAGCAGTGGTGCAGGCAAGTAGTGATTCCCGGAAAGATACGCTGTTCATCAGCCGGGAAATTCGGCTGAGGAGTTTAATATGAACACTATTTTTCTTCTCGGGACCAACAAGCAGAAATGCCATTTTTACCGGTTTTTCATCGATGGAATCGAACTCAATCGGCTCATTTAATATGGCGAAACTTGCGAGGTTCTCTTCGATAAACGCCACTTTTCCGTGAGGAATAGCCAGGCTCTTCCCAACACCAGTCGACATGATTCTCTCTCTTTCAAAGACAGATTGGCGAACTTCATCGAGCCAGCCTTCTTCTATTTTTCCATTTAGGGTGTCGATCATTTTGTTGAGTAACTCTTCCTTATCGCTTGCATCAACGTTGGCAAGAATGGTAGAGTTATCAAGCAGCGAATAGAGGTTCATAGATAGAAATAATCTCGTTTTGTTGAATGTGTATCAGATGGCTTTGTACAATCCACTGATAATATAACCTGAAATAGAGTGAATGTTAAGTAAAACCGATAAACAGATGAGCAGTATTAACCATCTATTCAACATTCATTCTTAGGAGACACTGTCCGGACTAATGTAAGAATCAAATCAATTAAAAACGCTTTATCAACTGAACTTTTTAATTAAGGGAATTTGACCAGAGGTTAAAAGTCCATGTTTCTAACCCGCTTCATTTTCAGTACTTTTACTGCCCTTATATTATTGCTGAAATGATCCGATCGTCCATTGCCATTTTTAAGAAAGAAGTTATGCAGGAGCTGCGCACCAAATACGCGCTCAACACCCTGCTTGCATTTACCGGTTCATCCCTGCTGCTCATTCTTTTTACGCTTCGGGCGCATCAGATGGATCCCACACCAAAAAGCGGCCTGATCTGGATTATCATTCTGTTTGCAGCGATGTCGGGCATGATGCGTTCGTTTGTCCAGGAAGCCGAACGAAAAACCTGGGCGTTATTACAGCTCCATGCCGCTGCAGGGGACGTGTTTCTTGGAAAACTGTTCTACAATTTCTGCTTTTTACTGGCACTCCACCTCTTCACATTTTTCTTTTATATGCTGATGATGGATATGAACGTGGTGAACATCACCTACTTTATAGGTGCACTTTTTTTTGGCGCTGCCGGCCTTTCCGCAGTAACTACACTCACCTCGGCTATGATTGCACAGGCCGACCGTAAAGGTGCTCTTTTTTCTGTACTTTGCATTCCCCTTGTGGTGCCGCTTCTGCTTATATTAACAAGGGTAACAAATGCTGCACTCATTTCCGGGCCGGATGGCTCATCTATTAACGACCTTGTGGCGCTTGTGGGCTTTTGTGGCGTAACCGTAACAACCGGAGTGCTTCTTTTTGACTTTATCTGGGAAGATTAAGATTTGATGACACCATTAAACAACATAAAATTTGGCGATCGCAGGCTTGTAGGGCAGGCAAAAGCAAAAGATCAGATTCAACGAATGCTGAAATCTGAAAGACTTTCCCATGCATATTTGCTTACAGGCCCTGAAGGTTCTGGTAAAATTGCTTTTGCACTGGCACTGGCTGAATATATTAACGGCATCGATAATATTACGGACCTTAAAGGAAACGCCGCCACAAAGAAATCGGGCTGGTACACCCACCCCGATGTTCACCTTTTCATTCCTCATCCCAGAACGGTAGCCGCAAATGAGCTTAAACAACGGCTTGAAATGCTTGCTGACGACCCGTATGAAATTGTTGATTTCTCCCTTCGGCCAGCACTGAATAATCCCGAATCCACCAAAAATCTTCAGGCATTTTACTCAATCGAGTACTATCACACAGAAATTCGCCCCCGCACGGTGTACAAACCCAATGAAGGCAAAAAATCTGTGGTAATCATCACCGGAATTGAGACAATGAGGAAAGAGTCGGCCAATGCATTTCTGAAACTGCTTGAAGAGCCCTCACCTAATTTGATGTTCATCCTAACAGCATCAAAAACCGAACAGCTGCTGCCCACTATTATATCACGCTGCCAGCAAATTCGATTACAGCCGCTTTCGCATGAAGAGGTAGCCGATGGTTTGGTTCGGTTCGACGGAATAAATGAAGAGGATGCAAAATTTTTAGCCCGTATGTCTGGAGGTAACTACTCTCTGGCACGCTTTTTTGATGTGGAAACTCTGCAAAAAACCCGCGGTGAAATTGTTGATTTTTTACGCTACTCCTACACACAGGATGCCCCACTTGTTCTTGCACTCATTAAAGACTGGAACAGCGGCCTGAACAGAGAGAATCAAATTGGCCTCTGCAACACGATGGAGCAATTTTTGAGAGATATCCTGATCTACCGTGAAACATCGAACATTGAGTTGGTTACCAATATTGATCAGGCCGATGTGATTCAGCGCTTCTGTAATTCCATGGAGAAGGCAGATGTAATAGGCATGATTGAACAGCTACAACAACTAAAGCGGCTTCTCTATCAAAATGTGCAGTTTAAGTATGTCTTCACGGTTTTATCCACACGATTCACCAGCCTGATGCGCGGTACAGAGACGGCAATACCATCAGAAACTCCCTGGCGGCACATGCCGGCTTACAACGAGGGCGTGTAGCTATGGAGAGACAAACACTGATCTTCACAAAAATGCAGGGTGCCGGAAACGATTTTATTCTGTTTGATAACCGCGGGGTAAAAATGACCGATCAGGAACTTTCTAACCTTGCCCCATCCCTTTGCAACAGAAGATTCGGGATAGGTTCAGACGGGGTTATTGCGCTGCAGTTTGACGAAACAAAAGAGGCCGACCTTGTTATGCTCTATAAAAACCCTGATGGAAGTGATGCGGGAATGTGCGGAAATGGAGCCCGGTGCTTTGCCGCTTTTGCTGCAACTCTTGGATCACCCAAAAAATTTACGTTTCGGGTTCACGACAAGGTGTACCGCGCCTCAGTTAAGAAAAAGTCTGTAGTGATTTACTTTCCGCTCGAGACGAATGTATTGGAACAGTCTGTGGCAAATGAAGCTATTTTAAATATCTATACCAATACAGAACACATTGTTTGCCCCACACAAACCCACAAACTCGATGATGAACAAGATCTGGTTCAACGTGGCAGGTTTTTGAGAAATCATCCGAAGTTTAACCCAAAAGGCACCAATGTAAATTTTGTAGCAGGATTGGATAAAACAAGCCTCTGTTTACAAACCTACGAACGGGGTGTGGAAGATTTAACCCTTGCATGCGGAACCGGTGCAATTGCCTCGGCGCTGGGCTGGCATCATCTTCAGCAGGCACCATCCGGAAAGTTTCTATACAAAATTAAGGTTAAGGGAGGCACTCTAAGTGTTCATTTTTCGTTTGATGAAGTGAATAAAACGTACAATAACATAAAACTGGAAGGCCCTGCCGATTTTGTTTATGAAGGGCAATACTATCTCTGATCCGTTGTTCCAAAAAAAAGCTCTCTTCTTATCTCAGATTGCCGTTTTTCTGATCCTGAACGCCTGTACTCTGTTCGAGACAACCGGAAGTTACACAGAGCCATTGCCACAGGTTCAGGGTATAGAAAATCTGTTTAATGTTCCAGGGCAGATTGTTACAGACAGTCAAATACACTCCATCCAGTTTCACAGGGGCGGTAATTCATCCAATGCACCCATCATCGAGCTGAACAGCAACCAGAGGCTTAACCTGCTCTTTGAGGTGCTTCAGTTTGAATCACGCCAGTTCAGTGTACATATCAGCCATCACAATCCAGACTGGAGCCGGTCATCAATCGGCAGAGAGTCGTATATCGATGGGCTATTTACCGTTTATATGGATGCCGGAAGAGTATCATCTGTAAGGCAGCCACAGTACAGGCAATACGGGTTTGAATTTCCAAACGATGATCTTCGCATCCTCAAAAGCGGCAACTATATGCTCAGTGTTGAAGATGCTGATACAGGATACCTGGTAATGGCACTCCCCTTTTTCGTGACGGAAAACCAGGGAAGTATTACCTCTTCCGTTGAGCAGCTTATTACACCGAGGCAAAACCTCAGATCAACACACAGGCCGGTGAGCCGATACCGTTTACCGGATTTTGTGGATCAGCCTCAGTTTGACCTTGAATTTTATTTTGTTCAAAATCGCTTTTGGGGACGCTCGGAGAAAGCATCTGAACTTGATTTTTCCAGCCCGGAAGAGGTTCATTATGAAATGGACAGGAACAGTCCGTTCATTGGTGATTATGAATTTCTTGAACTTAACCTGAGCGATCTCACACAACGAAACCCTCAGGTATTGGAGTTTATCCCGGCTGAAGTTCCTCCAAAAGTTATTCTATTTGATGATGTAAGCGGCTTTTCTGCATCGGGACGCTTAACAGGTGCCGGAAATTTTGGCCGGCCTGTTATGAGCCTCAATGCCCAATATGCTAATGCACAGTTTACATTTGATGCGAATTTGAACCCGGATGAAGATTTGGAGATCTATCTCACCGGCGATTTTAATAATTGGGCAATTCAGTCTGCCAATCGACTCATTTATAACGAAGAGTCAGATCGATGGCATACAAGTAAAATTCTCAAAGAGGGCATGTACCGGTACAAATACGTAGTGATGGAAAACAGTCGTGTTGACGATCTCTTTTTTGATGATCTCTTTACCAATACCCGGCAGGAGTATCATACGTTTGTTTATATGCGCGATTCCCGCGAATTTTACTACAGGCTGCTTCAGTTTAACCACTTTTTTTCGAATTGATATTTTTATGAGAGCACTAAAGTTTTTTGCCGTTTTTATCATCACCGCTGTAGTTGTACTTGGTTTTGTGCTTGGGTGGAACTGGAAATCGTTCTCCGTATTTCTGGAAAACCGCGAGGCTTTGTCAGAAGGCAATGAATGGATCGTAAAAACAAGTTCGCTGCGAGGTCTTTCTGAATTTATGGGTGAAAATCCAACTTACACTTCCGTTGTGAGCGTGGTTGTTAATCATCCCGACTCTTCCATTCACTTCAATCCGGATCAACAAAGAGTGATGGGAACTACGGCCAATATCTTCATTCTTGCTGCTTATGCCTATTTGTTCAGCAGCGAAGAGTTCTCTCCCGATACTGTTATAATCTGGAATGATGTTACCCGCTATCAGCTCCCGGATGTGGATGCATCCATACATCGCGGCAGTTACAGAACAGGTACAGACCGCGGATGGATTGCTGACGGTAATATATCGCTGCATAATGCCCTGCTTCTGCTTGCAGAAACAAATGACCTCGCCCTGGCCGATTATCTCTGGTGGCAGGTTGACCCTTCTATCTGGGATTTGTTGAGTGATGAACTTGCGCTTGAATCAACAGAAATGCCGCTGCCATACTCTGGATTGTATCTCAGTATATCACCCGAATTTCAGGAAGCTTCCGTACCGGAAATCATCGAAAAGTGGAAAGCAGCATATCATTCAGAGTGGAGAGAACACGTAATGGAGCAGTCCCGGTTGTTTGCAGAGGATTCTGCAAAGAGAGATGCTATTTTACAATTCATGAACCGAAATCGCTTGGGAAATACATTTCAGGAGGAGCGGGATGGGATGATTCTCTTTCCAAAAACCACAGCGGCTGAAATTACGAATATCTTATATCGGTTAATAAACCGGGAATTGGTCAATGAAACCGTGAGTGAAACGTTGTTAAACTATATGCGATGGCCAATGGAGCGGCAAGCAGGTATAGACAGAGACTTTCTGGATTATGGTGCCATTTACGACAATCGAATGGGTTTAATGAACGGCATCGATTTTGGCACGTCTGCCTATACAGGCCACACTACTGTACAGGCACTGTTTCTCGACCGGCTTCCGATCGGATTTTGGTTTCACGCATCGGGCGGGCACATGCATCAGGATTTTATGCAGCGCCTAATTTACGATCCTGCAATGATTGCACAGATGAAGCGTGTTATTCCGTAGTAACCAAGCTTTATTCATTACATATTTACTTTAACATCAGATATTGTCCAACTATATTTAGCTAAATCATAGCCGCAATCAACATGAACAAATATTACTTCATTTTCCTGATCTGGCTTTTGCCAATCTATTTTTTAGGGCAGTTCAGCTATCAGCTGTTAACATTTAAGGGAATTCAGTCTACTTATAATAATGGCGACAGTTACATAGCTTCTGTAACTGATTTTGATGTGAAGCAGATTGCTGCTCAAACCAATGGCTATGTGGTTATAAACTTTACCACATCAAGTGGTGAGACTGTTGAGGAACGGCTTGCTTTGCCGGTTCAGTTTGCTCAGGTAATTATGAATTCTGAGTTAATACCTGTTCGCTATTCAGAATCATCCTTCAGCCCCATTGTGATGATGCCCATTTACGATCTGCAGCAAAACGTGGTGAAGGTAAATCTTGCTGTCACCCTTTTTGGTTCAATAGCAACCCTTCTGGTTGGTTTTTTTGCATCACGATATGCGCTTCGGAAAATAAGAGAGGGGGATGATGATATCGAGATAGAAATGATGGATGACGTTGCTCCTGCTGTTGGCTGAGCAGCTCAAATCATGTACGATCCGCCATTGATATGAAATGTGGAACCGCTCATATGATTCACATTTCCGCCTGCTAAGAATAGACAGAGCCTTGCAATTTCATCAGGCTGCGTCATTTTATCGAAAGCGGAATCTTTTGTGAGATGCGATTCTCCATACACCGAAATGGATTCTTTAGCCATATCCGTTTCCACGAAACCTGGAGCAATAGAGTATGCAACAATCCCCATCCGGCTGAAGTCCCGCGCTATACTTTTGGTGAAAGCAACCATTGCCCCTTTGGAAGCAGCATATGCAGCGTACTCTTGTGTATCTCCCCTGTATGCTGCTCTTGATGCAATATTGATGATAATGCCTTCGCTCCCATTTTCTACGTGCTTATTGATGAACCATTTTGTGATAAGCGATGATGACTTGAGATTCACCATCATTGTTTTATCCCACACTTCAAGCCAGTGATTGTCATCAGAAGCAAAATCAGCATCGCGGAAGATTCCTGCATTATTGATAAGCACATCAGGGCTATCTTCATCAATAACCGGTTTTATGGAGGAAATCAAATCACGTTCCACAGATTGATCCACTTTTAAGCCTTCAAATTTCGGTGAGGAGTTTGAATCTTCAGAGAAAATACCTTTTGACGATGTGCCGGTTACCCGAAAGTTATTCTGAAGTAATAGCTGTGCAATTTCAAACCCTATGCCCCGTGAAGCACCGGTAATAAGAACATGTTTCATGATGTGTAGTTGCCTTACCTGTTTTATTTACAGCAAAGATAACACCTGAGGCTTACTTTTTCCTGTAAACAGGTACGTTCGAACACGCTTCACCATACATGAGCTTTTTTACATGCGGAAGGAGCTTTTTGGTAGCGTACATATATACATCGGCAGGAACCTCAATTTTACTGCACCCTTTCAGCAGTACAAACCGTCCTTCAAATTCAGACCAGTCTTTCTCATCAAGCTTAAGTTTGAAAATTTGTGTAAGTGCCTGATCGCGGTTCCCGAAAAGCACATCCCTTACACATTGCTCTGCATGTTGCACAACAAGCATATACGCCCACTTGGGAATAATCGCATCCGTAGAACAGTAGACAGCGAGGTATTGTCCGCTATACTGACCCCAGTTATGCTTTTCCATCTCATCGCGAAACTCCGCTTCTTTCAGGATAAGCCCATGAAAAAGAAAATCTTTCAGATCGAGCTCTGCTACCCTTACATCTTGTGCAAACTTCTCGAGATCAATTGTTTCGAGTTTTGATAGCTTAACTTTGTTTACAATTTCGGCCATGGTGAGTGAGTCTTGAATTCAGAGTCTTGGGCGCTGAGTCTTGAGTCTTAATTTCGATACTAAATACTCAGCACTCAAGATTATCACATTATAACGAAAACGATTCGCCACAGGAGCAGCTGCGGGTGGCATTTGGGTTGTTGAAATGAAAACCTTTTCCGGTCAGTCCATCTGTGTAATCGAGCATTGTTCCGGCCAGATAGAGAAAACTCCTCATATCCACAACAATTTTGACCCCGTGATCTTCGAAATGTTTATCGTGCTCATCAACCTCATCGTCGGAATCAAAATCGAGATTGTAGGTAAGCCCTGAACACCCTCCGCTAACTACTGCTACACGAATGGGGCGATCGTCAGGAATGTTTTGCTCCGACCTGATCTCAAGTATTCGTTGGGCTGCATTTTCACTGATTGCTAATGACATCTTACTACTCCTCAGTCAATTCAAATTTCTAAACAGATATCACCTGAATTTCAGGATCAATTCGTTTTACCATACTTTCGATAGCATAAAGTGTACCGGTGGATGCTGTAGGACATGTACCGCATGCCCCCTGATAGTGTACCTTAAGGCGATTGCCGTCGAGGCCAATAATTTTTAAACCACCACCATCAGCAAGAAGATAAGGCCTTACCTGCTCATCAAGCATTTGATTGATTTGAATCAGGCGCGGATCATCAGTTTCCTGCACCTCTTTTGAAGCGTGCACTTCTGTATCTTCTTCAATATCAAGCTGTGGCTTTGCTTCTCTTATTGGTGGCGCAAGTTTTCTCAACAACTCCGACCAAACTGCATTACCATCCTGGGTAACCGTGATATACTTATCCACATAGTAAACATTAATCACATTTTTGATACTGAAAAGTGCTTTTGCAAGTTCGTCATGCAATGCTTCACCACTGTTTTCAAATGATCTGGTAACACCGTTTGTCAATGGCTCAGCAAGTACAAACCTCATCGCATCGGGGTTTGGAGTGCGTTCTATTTCTTTAATTTTTGGCATAATAAAGTGGGTTCAGTTTTATTCTCTTTTTTGATTTTCTATTCAAAAAACGTTTTGGCATAGCGAATGCCGTCTGTTAATCGGTCAACATCATCATGATTATTGTAAAACGCGAGTGATGCCCTTGCTGTTGCAGGGATATTGAACCTCCGCATAATTGGTTGCGCACAGTGGTGGCCTGTTCGCACGGCTATTCCCTGTTTATCGAGAATAGTGCCAACATCAGATGCATGAATGTGATCAAAAACGAAAGATACCACAGAGGCTCTGTTTTCGGCTTCGCCAATAAATCGTAATCCGTCAATCTTTCGTAACTCATTAACTGCATATTCTACAAGTTGTGCTTCGCGCTCTTCAATGGCATCCATTCCAATTTCCGAAAGATAATCCACAGCCTCGCTTAAACCGATTGACGAAGCTATTGGCGGAGTACCCGCTTCAAACCTGAATGGCACCACATTATAGGTAGTCTCTTCAAAGGTTACTTTGTCAATCATATCGCCTCCACCACGATAAGGCGGCATACCTTCAAGCAGATGTTTCTTACCGTAAAGAATGCCAAAACCGGTTGGGCCGCACATTTTATGGGAAGAAAACACATAAAAATCGGTATCCATCTGCTGTATGTCGATCTTTTGATGCGGTATGGATTGTGCGCCATCAATCAGAGTTACAGCTCCCGCTTCATGGGCCAAATCAACAATCTCTTTCACCGGGTTTACGGTACCCAGAGCGTTGGATATATGAATCACGGAAACCATTTTGGTTTTTGGACTCAGCAGCTTCTTGTATGCTTCCATGTCCAGCTCACCTGAGTCTGTAACCGGGATCACTTTTATCACTGCCCCGGTTTTTTGAGCTACCATTTGCCAGGGAACAATATTGGCATGGTGTTCCATTTCGGAAAGGATAACCTCATCTCCCTCCAAAAAATTTTGCAAGCCGTAAGAATTAGCTACAAGATTAATAGCATCGGTGGTACCGGTGGTGTAGATGATTTCATGCTCATCAGCCGCATTTATAAAATGCTGAATTTTCTTTCTTGCCGCTTCGTAAGCGTCCGTGGCTTTTTGGCTGAGAGTATGAATACCACGATGCACATTAGAATGCTCACCAGTGTGATACCTGTGTATCCTTTCTGCAACCCGTTGCGGCATCTGGCTGGATGCAGCATTATCGAGATAGACAAGCGGATGCCCGTTTACATTCTGATTTAAAACAGGAAAATCTTTCCTGATTTTATCAAAATCTATTGCCGATATGTTTAATGCTGACTGTTCCATGAGTTAAAAACGAGCCGGCCGGTATTTCCCGGCAGACTCTTACTTTTTCAATAAAGAATAATTACGCGTTTACCTTCGATTCGGTATTGGCTTTTGTATATCGGTACACCTCTTCAATAAGAAGTTTGTGAACCGAATCAACTTTCACATTTTCAATGGTTTCGAGAGCAAAAGCATAGG
>REDS01000113.1 GCA_007693395.1 Balneolaceae bacterium
TTATCGAAGCCGAAGGAGAGTTTCTTCTTCGGCTTTTTTATGGACTTGATTTGGTGTTTGCATCTTCAGGGTCATGTGAGGCCTTTCGTTATTTCCGGTATCTGACTGATATTCATATCGTTATACAGTTAAAAAAATGGTTATTCATTGTCTTGTAATAAGTTGCAGGGAACTTTAACGCACGATCCCTGTATATGTAATTGTAAATATTACTTTAATGAATTAGTAGAATATTATGAATAACATAAAAATCAAAGGTAACTGGAACCAACTCAAGGGTAAACTAAAACAAAAGTATGGGGATCTGACAGACGATGATTTGACATACGTGGAAGGCAAGGATGATGAGTTCATCGGAAAGCTGCAGGAGAAGCTTGGAAAAACACGTGCTGAAATTGCCTCTGAAATAAAAGATCTGCTCAATTAAGCATCAGATTGATTAACTGTTAACTAAAAAAATTAAAGAATGAAATATTCAAATCTCTTAATTGCAATACTTTTTACCGCTACGGCACTTTTTTTGGTTCAGTGTGGTGAAAGTTCAGAAGATAGTGCAGCTGAACGTTTTGAAGAGGAGCGCAGTGAACTGGTAAGTAATCTCGAATCTCTTCGTGATGATATAGATGAACAGCTTGAAGAGCTGGGATCACGAATTGATGCTGCTGGTGATGAAGCTGATGAGAGCCTTACCAATGCATACGATGAACTACGTGGTGAGCGATCAAACCTCGACCGGGCTATTGATGATGTTCAAAGAGCTTCTGAAGATACCTGGTCAAGTGTTAAATCGGGCGCCGAAGATACCTACGACTCAATTTCCTCAACATTGGATGACTGGATGAATGATCTGGAAGATCTCTTCTAAAGGAGATTATCATAAAACAGGCCAGATTAGAGATTTTTCCGGCCACAAACCATAACTCAACAGGAGACAAAATGAGATCTTTACTCTATTTGATAGCTGTAATCATGGTAATAGGATGGTTAATTGGCGTTATAGGATATTCACTCGGCGGCCTGATCCATATACTTATAGTTATTGCAATTATATCCATATTGCTTGATTTGATACGAGGACGCAGGCCGGTTTAAACAGGCTAATACACAGAGCAATAAACGATGACGCAGCGTGAAGTCATGCTGCGCCATCTTTTTATTTTGGAAAAAATACTCTGAACTCTGTGCCTTTATTCACTTCACTCTCCACCTCAATGTGTCCGCCCATAGACTCGATCTGATTTTTAGTGATAAATAGTCCCACTCCGCGAGCATCACTATTTCCATGGAACGTTTGAAACATTTCAAATAGCTTGTTTCCTGCTTTATTCAAATCTATTCCCAGGCCATTATCCTTGAAAGATATAACTTTATACTTCTCCGTTTCGTCGGTAGAAACATGAATTACCGGTTTTCGTACTGGTGATCGATACTTTATCGCATTACTAATGAAATTGTGAAAAATGCTGTCTACGTAAGCAGGCACAGCGTTCACAACTTCCTGTTCTGTTACGTTAAAGTGAACTTTGGCTCCGGCCTCGTTGGCTATTGCATTTAAATTACCAAGTGCCATATCAAGGGTTTCTTTAATATTCACCTGCTTTTTCGCTTCGCCTGTTTTTACGTTAGTCTCTACAATATCATTGAGATTATTTACTGTTTCGTTAAGATTTTCCGTTGCAGTTAAAAGCATATCAATAAACTGCTTTATTTCTTCAGGGTTCTCCTCAGCTTTTAACAGCTCCATAATCATGGAGTAGTTACCCGCATGGCCTTTTAAGTTATGTGATACGATGTGGGCAAAGTTTAGAAGACGCTCATTTTGATCTTTGTTAATTTCCAGCAAATGCTCTAATTCATTCTCTCTTCGTTTCAGCTCTGTGATATCACTTGCAATACCCAGGTAACCGTTCAGCTGCCCTTTTGCTCCTTTAACTTCTGTTATGGTAAGCTGAACTGGGAATCTCGACCCATTTTTTCTTACAAATATCCACTCTTTCGTGATATATTTCTTCTTACTGGCAAACTGTTTAAGTATTTCGAAACCATTTACGTCAACACTTTCGTTTTTAAACAGCTCAATTTTTCGTTGATGTAACTCCTCATTAAGATGGAATTTTAACGGTGTTTTTTTCCCTACTATTTCTTTAGCAGAGTAGCCCAACAGGTTTTCTGCGCCTTTGTTAAATGACGTTATAAGTCCGTTTAGATCTGTACTTATAATTGCAACCCGAGAACTTGCATCCAGAATACTTTTCAGCTTTTCAAGTGTTTCATTTAGTTCTTGCTGCGCTTTTTTCTCCCGGGTAATGTCTGTAATCTGTGAAATAAAATAGGGTTTACCCCCGATCTCATCTTTAATCAAAGAGGCTGCAAGGTGAGCCCATACATACGATCCGTTTTTATGGATATAGCGTTTATCCATGATGTAGTAATCGCGCTGTCCTTCAACCAGTTCTTCAATCAACGGGTCATTCTCTTTCAGATCATCCGGGTGAGATATATCCCTGAAGTTCATGTTTTTTAATTCGTCGTTGGAATAGCCAAGTATCTCTTCGTACGCCTTATTTACCTGAATGTACTTTCCCGCCATCGAAATTATAGCCATTCCATTTGCTGAATATTCAAATGTTTTTCTAAACTGTTCTTCGCTCTTTTTTAGTTTAATTTCATTTACTTTACGTTCCGTAATATCAACCGTAATTCCAACAATTGCATTAACCTTACCATCTTCATTTTTTAATGGTATTTTTGATACAAGAGCCCAGCGCCCATTACCCATATCGTTTTCAAGTTCACGTAAACTTACACCTTCATTAAGAACTTTAAGGTCTTCAGGGAGATAATTTTTTGCAATTTTACCGTCGTAAAGTTCTTCGTCTGTTTTACCTATTACATCTTCCTCTTTTTCATATCCTGAATATTTCACTTCAGCGGGGTTTGCCAAAATTTTTCTGCGATGTTTATCCTTTAGGTAGATATTCACGGGTACGTTGTCAATAATAGTACGAAGTAAGTTTTTCTCTTCCGCTCGTTTTATTTTTGATTCTACCTCACTGGTTCTGTCAAATAATACTCCTATTAGCCGACGCTTGTTCTGTTTTTTTGAATCAGAAAATACATTACCCTTTTCATAAACCCATTTTATCGAACCATCTTTATGATGGATTCTGTAATCAATCTGCCAGCTTTCCTGCCTCTCAATTGCACTATATACTACCGATATAACTTCATCCACATCATCACGATGAATCAGTTTTTTAACATTAACTTTATCGTTATCAGAGTACTCATCTGCTGTATAGCCGGTTATTTTGTAGATATATGATGACATATACTCCAGTTCAAACACTTTCTCTTTCCCATTGCTGGTAACAATGTATTGATAGGTTGCTCCCGGGATATTTTCCACGAGCATTTCAAACCGGTTGTTACTCTCTTGAAGTTCTATCTGTGATCTTTTTTGCTCATCGATATCCTGAATTGATCCGTATAATCGAACACAAGATCCATTAAATAGTTCTGCATGCCCAATAGTTCTCACCCATATAACTCTGCCTTTTGCGGTTTTTAACTGTAACTCAAGATCATAAGAGGTTCCATTATTACATAGTTTATCTATTGCTTCTGTAATATTTTTGCGGAAATTACCTTTTTCATAAAATTGAATTGCTGTGTTAAGATCAGGTATATAATCTTGTTCCACTTCATGAATTTTCTTCGTTGTATTACTCCAGTGAAGTTCATGGTTCTCTACATCAAGTTCCCAATAACCTATATTAGCAGCAGCATTACATTTTTCCAGAAACCTCTCTTTTCGAATCTCCTTGGTGATATCAGTGTGCGTACCCAACATACGTACCGGTTTTCCCTCTTCATCTCGAATAGCCATACCCACGCAACGAATCCAAACAGTATGGCCTGCTTTGTGTTTATAGCGGATTATTTCATTGAATCGGGTATAGGGGTCAGATAGATGCTTATGAATAGCCTTTTCCACTCTTGCAAGATCTTCTTTGTTTACGATGTCTTTCCATGCCGACATTTTATGGGGCATTTCTGCCGGATCGTATCCAAGAGTTGTCCAGAAGCTTTCGCTCATCCACTCATTTTCGGGATTTTCAAGATCCCAGTACCACATCCCATCCAGTGATACATTCTGGAAGAAGTTCAGGATTGTATCGCCGCCCCGAACTAACTCATAAAGTTCCTTTTGTAAATAGTTCATCGATGTCTCTCGTATGATGTTGAGCACAGCAAAGTGCAATATGCAAAAAAGCAATATAGTAATAAAAAAAGATTAAAATATCTTAATATATTTTAATTGGTTATTTTATTCTTCTATTTATTACTGTAAGTCACCTCTCATTCCATTCAGGGGTAGGAAACCGTAGCTCATGCGTGGCAACGTCTTCGGGCCAAACGATAACTTTTTCGCCATCCTGCCATTGTACGAATAACCCTTTGTTGGCGGTTTGATAGCCTCTCTCATCTACAGCGTAATCACCAAAAATGGTTTGTGTTTCCATGGTAAGCAGTATATCGCGAAGTGCATCCGAATCGAGCGATCCGGCTTCTTCAGCTGCCTTGGCAAAAAGCTTACAACTGCCATATGCACCGGCTGCGTGGAAGCTGGGTTCCACTCCAAATCTTGCCTTATACGCTTCTGTAAATTCCGGTATTCCCGGATTTTTTAGTGTGGGCTCCCAGGCCGAAAGTCCATACGCGTATTCGGCCAGATCTCCCAGTTGTTCTCTGAACTGAACCACTGCGCCCGATGTACCAAACATTTTCACATTCACATCCATCTCTTTCATTTGCCGCAAAACTGTAGTAAAGTCATTTAAGGATGATGCCGCCATCCCCAACACTTCGATCTCTGAATTCTTTATCAATTCAAGAATGTGTGAAAAATCGTTTCGGCCTGAACGGTACGTATATATCACCTTTACATCCATTCCCCGCTCTCTTGCAAGATCAACAGCACCCATTCCCGCAGCTTTTGGAAAGAGGGCATCTTCCATTATTATTGCTACTAATTTTAGGTCGTTATCATCTGCCATGTCAATCAATCCTGCCAAAAAAAGTTCGGCCGGAGGTAACACCATAAAGAGATATTCTCGTCCCTGCTCCCAAATAGATGTTGTAGCTGCAAGCGGAGAGATGTGTACCATTTTATGGCGCTCGGTTACCGGTGCAACAGCTTCGGTTAGTGTGGAACCGTAAGGACCCATAATTGCGTCAACCCGATAATCCGTAATCAGTTTTTCATACAGTGTGATGGCTGTTTCGCTGTTCGATTCATCATCATAAATAATAAATTCAATATCTCTGTCCAGCAGGCCGCCTTGTTCATTTATGTGCTCTTCACAAAGTAAATAGCCATTTTTTGCTGCAATTCCCTGTGTAGATAAAGCGCCTGATTGAGACATTGTTGCCCCAATACGAATAGGATCATCAGCGCTTGTTGAATGAATTAAAAATAAAGAGGTGATCGAAATGAATAGAATTATCGAATATTTGTAGATCGATGGTCTGGTGTTTTTCATGGTTGAAAAGGTTGTCGTTTCTTATAAATAGTGGTTTTTGGAATAAGACTGATTCAAAATTTCTTCCATTTTAAATCAGTATAAAATAACCGAGCGCTCATAGCAAAATTGAGAGTGCTTTATTTTTTCTGAAAACTAAAAAATACCCGTGGACCAATGAATGTCCAGAATGGAATGAGTACCCATAAGTTTCCGGTGAGTATGTTGTACTGCTGAATGATATCGCTCAAGGTTTGGCCTGTGAGGAAAAGGCCCATAGATGTTTCAAACACGAGTGTTAAAAACAGCCAGATAGTGCCAATTTTCCAAGCCTGTTTTGATGAGTTTATTGGCCATCTCATTGTGAGGAACCGAAACCATAGTGCAAAAAATAGAATCAGAGTAATAGTGGATATTTGATGAGCAGCCTGTTCATTTATCATCGGGCCATAGATAAAATCCCGAATTGAGCCGTTTATTATGGCAAGCACCATCATACCAAACCATGCAAATGTATATTTGGTGAGCATACTTTTTTTATCGATTACTTAGAGTGGCTTATCAATATCAATGCCGTACCTGTTTCACCGGCCAGTTTTTGAGTTACACCTCCAAAAGCGCGTCTGTTTGGTCCCGCTTTACCAAGGCCCATTACAACCAGATCAAATTCATGTGTTAATTCGGTTAGTTTTTCCGGCACGTTGGTTTCCGGAATCACCATGGTTGAAGTAGTCCCCGGAATAATGCGTCCGGCAAATCTTTTTAATTCAATCTCTATTTTTGCCAGTTTTTTTGTTGGTGTAATTTCCGGCACCATTTGTACAAAAGTAATTTCGGGTTGAGTGGTTCTCCATAAACTACCGAGTACTCTCGCTCTTAAAGCATCATGCTCTCCCGTACCGCCAACGGGAACCAGTATTCTCTTAGCATCTTTTATGTTCCACCCGCTGTATGGTGTTCTGAATACTACCACATCACAGTGAACTTCAGCTACCAGTTTTTCAAGATTTTCTGCTGTTTGAGTGTCATTTAAGTAACTGAGGCCAAGAAGCATACTTCGGCACCGGTGAATCTTCACAACCCGGGCAATTTCACCCCAGCGTTCATCTGCTATGGTTGCAAGGGCATCAGGCCGCAAGCCCGAATCGAAAGAAGCGGATAGTGCTTTACGTATTGCATTTTGTGAATTCTCCAGTTTCAGCTCGGTTGTATCACGGTCTTCATCCGGTGTAACAATAGAGAGAAGCAGAACTCTTCCAACTTGTGGTGGTGCAAGTGCATTGGCCACAAATACCATGGAATCGGCATTGGCCGGATTGGCAATAGGAACCAATACCAGCGGGCTTAGCCCCCTCAGGCGAACAAGATCCGGGTTGAGTGCTTCATTGGATGCATCAATTACCCTGGCTCTCTGTACAAAGAAAATAACGAAGAGAAAGCTTCCTAAAATAAGCCAGATAAGTGCAATAATCCCTGCCGATGGAACTGCAACCGCCTGGAACAGTGCCAAACCAACACATGCAGAAATACCAATAATCGGAAGTGCCGGATAAAACGGTACCCGGAATGTAATTGTCTGTTTGAAGCTCCTCTTTCGCATCAGCATGTTTACACCCTGTGCAAGGGCAAACGTAATTAAAAAGATAAGACTGGATGCTGCACCCGCGGCAGCAACATCAGGCAAAAGAAAAATAAGCAGACCCACAATAGCACCCGTTATATAAATAGCAATAACGGGTGTTCCAAATTTTTCATGAAGAACAGAGAGCTGGTGGGAGAGTGTACGGTCGAGCGACATTGCAAGGGCAATACGCGATGCCGCAAAAACATTCGCCTGTAAAGCTGATAACATCGAAAAAATACCGGCCACCATTACAAGCCAGAAACCAAACGAACCCAGGTAGTTTTGTGCTGCAATAGCTACCACGGTTTCCGGATAGGCTGAGCTTACTTCCGTGATAGATTCACCCGGATTCATTCCCACTGTAGATATAACAAACAGGAGAGGAATGTAAATAGTAAGCCCAATGGCAAGGGTAGCCATCATCGCTTTAGGAATGGTTTTTTCGGGTGATTTAATTTCACCTGATGCAGCAGCAATCAGATCGAACCCCTGAAGAGCAATAAATGTGTAACCCATGGCGGCAATCAAACCGGAAAAACCACCGGCAAAGAATGGATCCAGACTTTCCTGAACATGGGATACCGGTGTGGTTACAAAGGCTGCCAGTCCGCCGGCAATTAAAACAGCAAATACAACAACTTTTCCAATATTTATGAACGAACCTCCCCCGTCTGATGACCGTGTAAGCTGAAACACATAATAGCCAAGTGCAATTAAGGCAAGAAGAGTTGTAAACCATGCGCTGTTTATACTCTCAGAAAATGATGGCAAAACCTGCTGTAATGAAAAAGCTGCAAAAGCACCAAAACCAAGTGCATAAAGAACTGCAGCCACAATAGAGGCAAACCAAACCACCCACCCAACACCAAAAGCAACATTTAAAGAAAGAGCTTTTTTTGCAAACGTGTACGTACCGCCCGATTGCGGATGAGCCGCAGCCATTTCAGCGAAACTGAGAGCAATTATCAGGGCAATTACACCATTCAGGGCAAACGCAAGAATTGCCGACGGACCTGAAACAGAAAAAGCCACACCTGCCAGAGCCAAAATGCCACCACCAACCATAGCCCCAACACCAATACCGGTAGCACCGGTTAACCCAATTGTTCGGCTTTGAGAGGCTGGCGATTCCATTGCTTAATCTACCAGATCAAGTAGCTCTTCGGGTACATCAATTTCCATGCGAAGAAGGGTAGAAGCATGGGTTTTTCCCTGGGCGTCCAGTTTTAATGATACCGTACCGCCACCACCAAGGCTCTCATTCAGGATGAAATTTAAGGCACCAATATTTGGCATTTCGTACCGCTCAACCTCACCTTTACAGATCTGTTTCATGTGTTCTTTCACACGGGTTTCCGTTAGGGTTTCCCTCAAAAAAGGATAAATTTTCGGATGCCGTGCAATAATACCCACATTACTGCCATTTCCTTTATCTCCGCTGCGGCCGTGCGCAATTTTTAAAAGATGAACTTTTTTCATAGTAACGTATTCTTTTTTCGAAAGATGAGAAGCCAACAATCAAAACGCAAAAACTAATCGGTTAAGTAGTAAACTATTGTTGATACTACTCTCACATTTTTGATGTGTGGATTGTTATTGTCGCGGTCAGAAATAGTAAATTGCCCCTGCGATGCTGTTTTAATTTTACCCAGTTTACTGTCTGAATCTTCCGCAAATTTCTCGGCTACTTTTCGTGCTTCAATAGTAGCGGCCTCTATCATTTCAGGTTTAATATCGTTCAGGCGGGTAAACATATATTCTGTTCGGAATTGATAATCATCACCCGAAATAATGACTCCTCGCCTTCCAAGATCACCTACATTTCTCATTACGCTGCGAACGTGTTCTACATTGTTTGAATAAACTGTAATTGCCTGTGATGCTACATAACGAAACTGTGCACTTCCATCGCCACCCCAGCGCTGTGCCTGGCGGTCGGTTACTACGGGTACATCAATAGATATTTCATCTTCATTGATTCCATTTTCTGCCAGAAAAGAAGTAATAATTGTGGCGTTTTCATCAAGCTGGGAGTAGATCTCCTCTCGATTGTTGCTGGCCAGTGTAAACTGCAGTGGCCAGATTACCACATCAGCCATATGTTCTTGTTCTGCAAGTCCACGAACGGTTATCGTTCTCTCATAATCTTTGAATGTTTTTACTGAGCTGTTTATAAAAACACCAAGCAAAATTAAACCTGCCAGTATACCAATACCAATACTTATTAACCCACCCTGATTGTTTTTATCCATTTCATCACCTTGTTGATTTGTTGTTTACATTTTAAGCCTGAAATATCCTCTTTGTTTCTCTCGATACCTTACTTAATCTGCGAAAATTCACTGTCCTAAAAAACTTTTGTTTCAAGACGAAGATTTTCAACCTCATCAGCCATCTTTACCTTAAAACGAACAATTCCAATAATTTGTCCCTCTGCTGTAATTACATCAACCCGCCAATCTCCTTCTCTTATATTTCGTTTGAATGTGAATCCTCTGTATCCGGTATCTCTGCCTCCGGTTATTTCATAGCCAATCTGATCAACGGTTTGCCAGCGCCCTGTTTGCGGATTATTCCATCGCCATCGGTGTGCAACTGCTTTTCGAAGATCAGTTGGCGCAAAAATTGATGTATATACATATACATTGGTACCGGGTTGCTGAATGTAGGTTAAATCATTCTGCCTCCAGAATTTGTACCATACTTCCTGCTGATAGGTAACCTCATAATCACCGTTTATTTTCTTTACATGATGAGCTACAATACCTGTATCAAGAACGAGAGGAACGGGTGGAATCAGCTTTAGAAAGTAGAATGAATTTATCATCAAATAGAGCCCTGAAATGAGAGCGAGCATTTTACGCTTACTGATCTCTTTTCGGGTTGACGGACTTGTTTTGTAAATAAACACAATCAACGCTGTTGTGATGGTGAGGCTGATAAACCCGGAAACCAGAAAAATGAATGTATTCATCTGCTTTATCAGAACCGGAATAAAGAATGAGAAGAAGGTAAAGTTCACAAAAAAGTAGGCACTGAACTGTAAATATTTATTTGATATACGCTTTTTTAAAACTTCATTTGCAAAGAGAATAACAACCAATATCACAAAGAAGGAGAGGGTTTTTGTGAACGAAACACTTCGGGAAAAATAGATGACAAATGCACTGCTCAAGCCACCAAGAAAAAACTGAATGGCAAGAGGAAGAAATTTTTCATACTTCTCAAAAAATGTCTCTTTCCATTTACCATCATCTGCTACATTATAGAGATAGAGGCATGTAGTAAGAGAAGCCATGTATGTACTAAGTATTACTCTATCGTACAGGCGATCAATTCTACCCAGTGTAAGTGTATCCCAGATAAAGCCGGTAATAAAAAAGATAACAGGCAGATATTTCTTCCGTAACCGAAGGTAAGCCCGAAGGCGCAGCAACATGTAGTTATAGTATTAATTTTTAAACAACACTCCCGATAATTACTGCCTCTTCATTAAGTTCTTTGCTTACATCTTTTATTTCATCAGCAGCGTTTTCAGAAACTACTGCTATCATACCAATTCCAAGGTTAAATGTTGCCTGCATATCTTCTTCGGGTACATTTCCTGTTTTTTGAATCAGTTTGAATATTGCAGGACGTTCCCAGCTTTTCCAATCAACAGAGAGTTTACATCCATCCGGTAAAATTCGTCTCGTATTTCCCTCAATACCACCACCGGTTATGTGTGAAAATCCGTTTACTCCATCTGTTTCTCTCAATTTTTTTATCAGTGGCAGATATGATTTATGAACCTGCAGAAGTTCCTCTCCAATGCTGTTTTCAAGTTCATCGGGCCTGTCATTAACATCAAATTTACTGAAGAGTACTTTTCGTGCCAGTGAATAGCCGTTTGTGTGCAGACCCGTGCTTTTAAAACCAAGAAGCAGATCGCCTTTTTTTATCTTTTCACCGGTAATCAGTTTGTTACGGTCAACCACTCCAACAACGGTTCCTGCCAGATCGAACTCTCCCTTTTTGTAGATATCGGGCATTTCAGCGGTTTCGCCGCCAATCAATGCTACACCATTCTCTTTACAAGCTTTGGCAAATCCTTTAATAACATCATACCCTGTCTTTTGCTCCAGTTTACCTGTTGAAAAATAGTCCAGAAAGAAAAGCGGATCTGCACCACAAACAGCAATATCATTAACACAATGATTTACCAGATCCTGGCCAACGGTATCGTAAATACCTGCTTTAAATGCTACAATCAGTTTGGTTCCAACACCATCTACACTGCTAACCAGAACAGGATTTTTTAAGCCGGAGAAGTTAGCGGAAAAGAGCCCTCCAAATCCGCCAATATTGCTTATCACATTTGCATTGTGTGTCTCTTTAACCACATCTTTTATGGAGTTGACCAGTTCCTCTCCGGCTTTTATGTCAACTCCGGAATCTTTATACGTAAATTTTTTTTCTGACACTATAAACGGGTTATCAATTAAAAAATATTTTCTGAAATATAGAAAGATTGAACCTTCACATTTTGTGAAATTCTAACAGGTTATCCACAGGAGATTACGAAAAGTATTGGATTATAAATTTTGTTGTATAGTAGTAGAAGGGTGTTAACAAGTGAATAACTTTCTTATACCTCACAGCTTTATAACTTTACATGATTTGTTGATAAATATGTGAACAAGTTTTTAAGTAAAAACAATAACTTAATAAATCAATAAAAAAGTAATCAACAATCCATATTTTTTGCACCTATAACTACCATCATTTCCATCCACACAAAGAGTTATTCTTTTTTCCTGTGGATAACAGGGTTAAATTGTTGATCACTGTGGATAGATTTCCGAAAAATGATGAATAGAACTTTATTCACAATCTAAATTCTTTTTATCCACAAAGTTTCCCACATATGAGAATAGTTATACAACGGGTTAGCAGAGCATCAGTAACCATAGATGGAGAAATTTCAGGTAAGATTGAGAGGGGACTGTTGCTGCTTGTTGGCATTCACGAAACAGATACAAAAGCAGAGGCAGAATGGTGTTGTTCAAAAATTCCACGTCTCAGAATTTTTGAGGATGGAGAGGGTAAAATGAACCTTTCTGCACAGGATATTAATGGCGGGTTATTGGTAGTATCACAGTTTACCCTTTACGGTAATACAAAAAAAGGTACACGCCCCAGTTTTGTTGAGGCAGCCAGGCCGGAAATGGCCGAACCACTCTATGAATATATGATTGATAAACTGAAGAAAGAGAGCGGATTAAAAGTTGAATCGGGTGAGTTTGGAGCCATGATGGATGTAGAGCTGATTAATGAAGGCCCAGTTACAATTATTCTGGAGAAATAATGGCTGTACTCTTTGTGTTTGTTGATGGAATTGGGGTAGGAAAAAACAATACTGATAATCCCCTCGCCTCAGAAAAACTACACTCTTTTTCACTCTTTACAGGGCAAAACGGTGTTCATTCAGGCTGTAATGAGAGAGATGAAAGCGGGATATTGTTTAAAAAAATTGATGCCAACCTTGATGTTGAAGGCCTTCCGCAGAGCGGTACAGGGCAAACAGCACTGTTTACAGGAATAAACGCATCAAAAAAAATAGGCAAGCATTTTGGCCCATTTCCCCATTCAGAAATTAAACCGCTTCTCAGGAAAAAGAGTCTCTTCCATAAAGTAATCGAGATGGGAAAAAGTGCACATTTTCTAAATGCATATCCCGATATATTTTTCAAGAAATCAGAAAAGAGAAATCGGTGGAGCTGCACTACACTGATGACAAAATCGGCGAATCTGCACCTGAACAGGCTCCAGGACGTTTTGGATGAGAAGGCAATTACAGCTGAAATTGTTCAATCAGCCTGGAGGAGTATGCTAAATCTTGATGTGCCATCCATCGATCCGGAGGATGCGGCTGGAAGAGCTCTGAATGCCCTGAACGCTTACGACCTGGTTCTTTATGAATACTACCTAACAGATAAGGCTGGCCATGCTCAGGACAGGGAAATGGCAGATAAAGTTTTGATGGTATTAGACCGTTTTTTGATGCGAATCAAAAAAAACAAAAAACCCGATGATACGCTTGTGATTTGCAGCGATCACGGAAATATTGAAGATCTCTCAACAAAAACACATACCCGGAATCCGGTTCCCCTGTTTGTTGCAGGAGATACGGAACCGTTTAAACGGGCAGCCAGTATACTGGATGTAACACCGGGAATTCTCAGAGTTTTAGAGAAGAGTTAAGAAAGAGCAGATGTAATCCGCTCAAAAATTTCTTCGATGGAGCCAACACCATCAATCTCTTTTACAAGATCTTTTTTCATGTAGTGATTTAACACCAGCTCTGTTTCATCGCGATATACCTCTAAACGTGTTTTTATCTTCTCCGGTGTATCATCAGATCGGCCCTGGCCACGGCTTAAAATGCGGTTGATCAGTTCCTGCTCAGGCACATCAAGCGTAATGAAGGCATCAACTGATTTTCCATTTTCCAGCAGGAAGGCGTCAAGCGCTTCAGCCTGTTTTACAGTTCTTGGAAAACCATCTAAAATAACACCGTTGTTGTAGGTCTCTTTTTTAAGCTCATCTGCAACAAGCTCAACAACGGTTTCATCGGGAACCAATTTACCGGCATCAAGAATAGAGGTTACCTTTTTCCCAAGTTCTGTTTTGTTTTTGATGTTCTCCCGAAAAATATTTCCGGTTGATAAATGGGGCAGATTGTAATGAGAGATCATTTTTTCTGCCTGGGTACCTTTTCCTGCACCGGGAGGTCCAAATAGAATAATATTCATGATTGAATAGGGTTTATTTATTTCGAAAACAGGAGCGTGTATCACAAAGCCCTTCAAAAAGAACGTTGTAACATGCTACCCCTTAAACCAAAACGTTGCTGCTATTACCGGCAGCAAAGAGCAAAAAAATGGCGATGCAAATCCACATCGCCAGATTATTGCAATCTATTTAGTCTTTTTTCTTTTTGGTATTAACTGACTCTTTCTCTTTAATACGAGCAGCTTTACCACGCAGATCTCTGAGGTAGAACAGTTTTGAACGTCTCACTTTACCGCGTTTCTTAACATCTATTTTTGCAATAAAAGGTGAGTAGAGTGGGAAAATACGCTCGACGCCAACACTGCCCGACATTTTCCGAACAATAAATGTTTTGTTAGCTCCGCTTCCGCGCTCGTTAATTACAACGCCTTCATACTGCTGAATACGCTCTTTTTCACCTTCCCTAACACGGTAGTGAACGTTTACGGTATCGCCTGCTTTAAAATCCGGCAGATCTTCTCGTACAACGGTCTGTTCAACTAATTTAATTTTATCCATGGTTGTATCCTTGTTACTGAGCTTTAGTTTTTCTTATTAAAATTTTTGTATAAATCTGGCCTTCGCTTCTTTGTTCGTTCCAATGCATTTTCAAAACGCCATTGGCTTACTTTTTTATGATCACCGGATCGTAATACATCTGGAACTTCTAATCCTTTAAAGGTTGCTGGCCTGGTGAAAACAGGTGCTTCCAGTAGGCCGTCCTGAAAAGAATCTGTAAGTGCACTTTCGGCATCTCCCAATGCCCCGGGCAGAAGCCTTGTAATAGCATCTGCCATTACCATTGCCGGCAGTTCTCCTCCGGAGAGTACATAATCGCCAATAGAGAATTCACGGGTTATCAATTCATCACGCACCCGCTGATCTACTCCTTTATAGTGGCCGCAAAGTATCATCAGATTTTGTTTGATAGAGAGTTCATTGGCATGTTTCTGTTCAAAAACTTCTCCATCGGGTGCGGTAAATATTATTTCATTGTACACCCGCTCTGATGCAAGCTTTTCAATGCAATCGAAAATGGGCTGTGGGGTTAAAACCATTCCTGCTCCGCCGCCATAGGGGTAGTCATCTACTTTTTTATGGCGATCGGTTGAGTAATCACGAAGATCATGAATCTCAATATGAACCAGCTTTTTCTGCCGGGCTCTGCCGATAATGCTGTGTTCGAGCGGACTTTTTAAAAGGTCAGGAACAGCTGATAATATATCAATCCTAAGCATTATTCAGAGATCGGTTAACTGATTCAGGTTTTTGCAGTACACAATTTGTTTTATGTGGTCGGTTTTTTCCACATACTCCTCAACCATTGGTATCAAAAGTGAACCAATAGATTGCCGTATTTCGATGATGGGATGAGCGGGATTCTCTATGATATTGAGAACTTCACCAAACTCTGAGCCATCATACCAGATTGTGTACCCTACAACAGCATTATTTTCAGCGGAATGAACTTCAGGCAGCAGGTTTTCAACTGTATTTCGGTCTGCAAACAGTGCCCTGTTCATTGCCGCTTCTGCATCGCTGCGGCCGGTAATCATATCAAATTTTACAAAGAACGTCTGCTGGTTTCGTTTCTTCTCTGTATGCACATTTATGATGCGTGCAGGGACAAAATCAGAACGGCTGTTTCTCATATAGAGAATGCCGGCCTGTTCAAGTAAACCATCAGTAAAGTTTTCATTAGGCATGAACCGTACAACCCCGTCAAGGCCTCTGGGTTTTCCGATTCGTCCAATTTCTATAAACCGGTTATTAGCTAACGGTGCCATAGCCGGCTTGTTAATTAACCTTCTTGCTTGCTTTCCCAGGCTCGCTGCACAGTAACACGATCTTCACTTTCGGGCACAAAGCCTTTCAGTTTTTCAACAGGTGTGTTTTTAATGTGATCGATGGCCTCGTTGGCGGTCATATCGGTTGAAAGCTGAGCGGGTGCAGCATCTGCTTTTTCCTCTTTTACTTCAGGTTCGGCAGGTGCTTCATCCTTTGTTTCTTCCTCAGCAACAGGAGCTTTTTCCTCGGTAATTTCTTCGGCTGCAGGCTCTTCTTTGGTTTCTGCTGCTTCCTCGGCTGGCTCTTCTTCTTTTTTAACTTCGGCAACTTCCTCAACCGGAGCCCCTTCTTTCACCTCTTCAACTACTTCTTCAGCCTTAACTTCTTCTTTGGTTGATTCTTCAGCCGGTGCTGTTTCAGGTTCAGCAGTTTCTTCAGCGACAGCGGCTTCAGCTACAGGCTCTGCTGCCTCTTCTGCAGCTTTTTCTTCAGCAGCTTTAGCTTCCTGCTCTTTTTTCTTCTCAAGTTCTTTAGCAGCTGCGGCAGCTTTCTCTTCGAGCTGCTTCTTGTATTCTTGCTCTTCAGCTTTCAGCACATCTTTCTGTTTGGCTTTTCGGCTAACAGCTGAATCTGATTTCTTTGCTTCACGAGCTGCACGCCACTCGTCAAGAGCTGCTTCAATCTCTTCGTCAGATTTGCCCCAACGCATTAGGTGCATTTTATAAAGAATGCCTTCGTGCTTGAGAATGCTCCTGACAGTATCACTTGGCTGTGCACCAATTTGTAGCCAGTGGATAACGCGCTCTTCATCGTAAACCAGCTGCTGGCTTTCGCTAACGTTATCATAACGGCCAACTTTTTCAATGATTCGGCCATCTCTCGGTGAGCGGCTGTCAGCAACCACTATATGATAAAAAGGCCTCTTTTTTCTTCCTTTTCGTTGTAATCGTAATTTAATCAATGGTTTGTTCCTGTAAGTTTAAGTTTTACTATACGTTTATTTGTGGCTCTTTATAATTAAAAGCCAATCAATTTGGTTATCTGCCAAAAGGCAGGTTTTTTAATCCTTCCATGGCGCGGCCCATTTTGCCCATTTTGCTCATGGTTTTCATCATTTTCTTCATCTGTTCAAACTGTTTCATCAGTTCGTTTATTTCCCGAACGGTTGTGCCTGAGCCTTTTGCTATTCGCTTGCGACGGCTTCCGTTCAGCAGGCTTGGGTCGGCTCTCTCTTCAGGGGTCATTGAGTAGATAATGGCTTCAATCGGCTTGAAGGTATCCTCGTTAAGATCGGCATCCTTAACTGCTTTGCTTGCTCCGGGAATCATGCCTACAAGATCAGAGATACTTCCCATTTTTTTGATTTTCTGAATCTGATCGAGAAAATCTTCAAGATCGAACTTTTCGGAGCGGATTTTTTTCTGAAGAGCTTCTGCCTCTTTTTCGTCGAACTCTTTCTGCGCTTTTTCCACCAAAGAGACCACATCGCCCATTCCAAGAATTCGCTGTGCAAGCCTGTCGGGGTAAAATGGTGAGAGGGCATCGAGCTTCTCGCCCGTGCTCATAAATTTAATCGGTTTCTCAACTACCGAACGTATGGAGAGTGCAGCACCACCGCGTGTATCACCATCCATTTTAGAAAGTACCACCCCATCAAAATTGATGGTATCGTTAAATGCTTTTGCTGTATTCACTGCATCCTGGCCGGTCATGGCATCAACCACAAAGAGTATTTCTGTGGGATTTACAGCTTTTTTGATCTCGGCAACCTCAGCCATCATTTTTTCATCCACGTGGAGGCGGCCGGCTGTGTCAATAATTACCGTATCAAGAGCCAGGCTCTTTGCCATAGATACAGCCTCTTTGGCAACGCGAACAGCATCTTTTTGCTCTATCGAGTAAACCGGTACGTTAATTTCACCGGCCAGTGTTTTTAGCTGGTTGATGGCTGCGGGCCTGTAAACATCGGCCGCGGCAAGGATTGGATTCCGGTTATTTTCGTTCTTTAAATAACGGGCCAGTTTTGCCACAAACGTGGTTTTTCCTGATCCCTGAAGGCCTGCAACCAAAATAACTGTGGGCGGTGTGTGCGCTACCGCAATGTCTGTTCTCTCTTCACCAAGCATTTTCACCATTTCGTCGTACACAATTTTGGTGAATTGCTGGCCGGGGTTTACACTGGTCAATACATCAGAGCCCATTACGGTCTCTTTAATATCGTTGGTAAACTGGCGGGCTACTTCGAGGTTTACATCCGCATCAAGGAGCGCGCGGCGAATTTCCCGCACGGTTTCGGCGATGTTAACATCGGTTATACGCGACTGACCCTTAAGGGTCTGTACTGCTGATTCTATTTTAGAAGACAAATCTTCAAACATTACACAGACTTTTAGAACAATATTTAAAAAGGTGGATAGTCTTATAAGTTAAGGCACCCCTCTCTATTTATCAACACATGTGTGGATAATTTTTTGGAATGATTTACCGGTTATTGTTTAGAAACGGTGGTTCAGGAGTATATTCATAATCAACTATTTTCTAATCAACAAAATTTAATCCAGCACGATGCATTGGCAAACTGCCTAATCTGTAATTTCAATAGTACCGCGCATATTGGGGTGGAAGGAACATACATAATCAGCCAGCTCAGAAGCCAGATCTTCAGTGAGCGTGAAAGTGATAAGATCTCCCTCCATCACAAGGTTAATTTCTTCCACATCATTAAAGCTGTCACTCATACGGCTTTGGCCAAATAGTTTTTGGTGGTTGCCATTTCGAAAATCGAGCGGATGGGCTGTAGCACCGGATTCATTTACAAAAGTATATCTGCCGCCGGGCACAAGTGTAATAATGGGGTTTTGGGAATTCAGTTCAGCCCAAGCACCTTCCCCCTCTATACTTGTTACAGTATAAGACTGGGCACCGTTATTGTCTAATGTGATAACTGCTTCAGGAAGGATGTTAATATCAGGCTCGCCGTTTGCGTCAGTGGTTGATGATGAACAGCCGGAAATAAGTAAAGCGATACTTAATAGTATAAATGTGGGGATAAATAAAGTTTTCGTTTTCATAATGGTGATTTTGAGTTCAGCTAATCTGTTCAAAATACCATACGAAAGATCAGGAAATGTGGATTGGGAGGAAGTAGTTAAAGTAACGTGAGTTTGATATAAATTCTTTGAATTTAACAACCAGAAAGTTTCCTCCTTTTCAAGTAGGGGATTTAGGGGTAGTTTAAACAGGCTTATGAACTAAATTATCAACTTGTAGTTCTTCTTAAAGTACTGTAACCACCCCCAACCCCATCCGCCTGAGGCGGAAGGGGAGACGCTTTTTCCAAATTCCTATATCGAACTCACATTAATGTATATAAAATCATAAAAATCAATAATTAATAAACAGTAAATAATCGCAATTAGAAATAAGTTGGTTTTTTGACAATCCGGTTTTGAGGCCACTTCGTATTGATGGTTAGAAAGTCACGAAGAGTTGCACACAGCAACAATTCAATCGAACTAATAACCATAAATAAACTTTCGGACCCATGACTTATTCAATAAATAACCTACTCCGACTTACTCTACTTCTTTTTGCAGCTGCTTCATTAAGCCTGTTTACAGCATGCAGCGATGATAACGACCCCGTGGGCGGCATGGACGATTTACGTTCAGTTTCCTACACATACGCCTTTAACGAAGGCCAATTACTTGATAATGTTGAAACCGCATACCGTGGTGATCACAACAGGAATCTTTCTGCTGAAATAACCATCAGCGAAATGGATAACGGTAACGCATCAGTTACAGTAACATTAATGAACACGCTATCCAGCGTAACGTATCCTGTTCACGCACACGATGCTGCAGATCCATCAACCACCCCCAATGGTACCCCATACAATGAAACCCCAAATGGTGATATTTTTGCAGGTGGAATAGATGGAAACGGTGGTACTGTAAGCAGTACAAACGAAACATCCATAAGCTACGATATGCTTGTAAACGAGTATGAAGGCTTCTTTGTAGTACACGATCCAACCCAGGAAATTAGTACTACAGATTTAACTACGTATCTCATTTTAGGTGTTTTTGCACAGAACCTTCAGGCAGGCGAATCAAGCCTTCGCATAACCACAGTTGACTATAATTTTAATGAAGGCCAGCTTCTTAATAACCCGGATATTGCTTATTCAGGCGATCACCCTAGAAACCTGATGGCTACTCTTACCATTGAGGAAAGAGGGAACGGAATGGCCAATGTAACCGTAAGACTCGAAAATACACTTGACGGGTTTGACTATCCCGTACATGCACACGATGCCGCCGATCCTGCTACTACACCCAATGGAACACCATACAATGAAACACCAAATGGCGATGTATTTGCAGGTGCAATCTCCGGTAATGGCGGTACAGCAAGCATCACCAACGAAACAGAACTCTCATACAGCTGGCTGGTTGATGAGTACGAAGCATTTTTTGTGGTGCACGATCCAACCCAGGATATCAGTACAACAGACCTCACCACCTACCTTATAGTAGGTTTTTTTGGTGAAGAACTTGAAGCGGGTGAGCCAAACCTTGCAAGCATGACCTTTGAGTACAGCTTTAATGAAGGGCAGTTGCTGGATGATGAAAGCTTTGCTTATGACGGTGAGCATCCACGAGATCTGATGGCTACCATGCTGGTAGAAGAGCTGATAGACGGACGTGCGAAG
>REDS01000066.1 GCA_007693395.1 Balneolaceae bacterium
TTTAAGATATAAAGGCCTTATACATGAACGTATAGGCAGAATGTACCAGGAATTTGAAGATCTCGGGAACTCTCTTACGCATTACACAAAATCAATGGAGTATCGAACACTATTTGTAGAGCGTGATCCGGCAAATTTTAATGCGATAAGAGATGAAGCTGTTTCGCATGAAAATCTCTCTAAAACATTTGTTCACCTGAATGATCTTGAAAATGCCCGTAAACACTTATTAAAAGCATTTGATATTTATAAGTGGCAGCATGAAAGTGATCCTGTGAACGTATTGGCAAAGATATCCTATGCGATCAGCTACATTCATCTGGGAGATATTTCACACCATGCAGAGTGGAATAGTTTTAAAGACACAAACTCAGCTAAATCTTATTTTCTGCAATCTCAGGGTTTGCTCGAATCGGCACTCGAAGCAGATACAACTAATATCAGAACACGCAATCTGCTAAATCTCGTTAATCGACGCCTCACGTGGATTGAAAGCCAATTACAATCATCGGAAGGTTAATTACCTGCTTATCCAATTAACTTTAAGCAGCAGAACAGGGCAGAAATTCAATACAATAATCATGAGAAGCGCGTAGTTTTATCGTTCTCATAACCTGAGTTCGATTGTAAATCAGGCTTAATTGATTTGTATGGAGAGGATCGTACTTGATTGCTGGTTTTTTTGGAAAAAATGAATAGGCCGCCAATCCCGCCAGCAGGTTCGACAAGAAATTAGCTACAGACCGATGGCGTGAATGTTCGATTTGGCACATGTTTTTTAGCTCATCATTGATGGTCTCAATGATCGATCGCTTGCGCAACAGTATCTTGTCTTTAAGCTCCATCAGGCAGTTTTTCATCTTGTTTCGAATCTGCGTAACCAGATGAATGCCATCGCAAAACAACGCATTGGTCAGCTCTGCGCTGATGTATCCTTTGTCCGCATAGAGCTTGCCGGTAATGGCCTTGATAAAGGCGGGATCTTTCAACGGCTGGCGGTCATCGACATTTCCTCGGGTAATGACAAAGTTCAGCATCTCTCCTTTGTCATTGACCACCAAATGCAGTTTAAAACCAAAGAAAAAGCCCATTGTAGACTTCCCAAGACCGGCAATACCTTCAAAGACTTTGTTACGGGATATGCGTTTGTTTTTACACACGCGAAGCGGTGTGGAATCCATGAAGGAAATGCCTGTGCAAGATCCCATGCAGCAGGATTTTACAAACATAGCCAGCGGCAGGTTAGCCGAAGCCATTAGTTCTACAAACCGATTATAGGAAACTGTATTGGGGAAAAGGTGACACATATGTATCTTCACATAGTCCATATAAAATCCCTTCATCGTGCGGTATCCGCTGAGATGAAACAGGATCATCAAGGTGATGACTTCACTAACGGAGAGTTTTGGTTTCTTTTTGGGAGGGTTTCCTAAAATGTGTGGAGCTAACGCTTGGTGAAAATGGATACAAAAGGTATCGACCTGGCAGAAGATTTCGGTAAATTTATCGTCGGATAATGTCATGGGTAAGTATGTTATGGGTAAGTATGTTATGATTTTGTTATTGCTTAACTTAATATAACATTTTACCGTGACTTATCCGGCACTTATATTCAATATTCACCCCTATTTATCTCTCAATATTCTACCCAAATTAAGAATCGAACTCAGGTTCATAGGAAAAGCAGTCAGCACATTTGATCTCAAATAGTCTGAATTTGGGATTTACTGATGCAAAACAATTCCCGGCATCAAGTTATCGGGACATAGGGAAAACCCAATCCAGCATTATCATTTACTTAGACTGCAAAGCTTTAATTGTTTGGGCTGAGCGGACTAATCGGCTGCCAGTCACCTTGCAGGGAGCGATGATCGAATGCAGGGTCGTTCGTACCGTAGAAATTTCCCATACCATCTGTAAAATTGTACTGATAGTGGCCTTCAACCCGGTGCTGTAAACCGGAATATGGATTATAGAAGGTACTATAACCTGTTATTGCATCAAGAAACTGATCGTTTGTACTGTACCCACCGCCTGCTGATGTACTGCCTGTATTCCATGATAAAAAAAGTTTTCACTCCACTGCTGGTTCTGTTCAGCAAATTGACTCCTTTGTGCTGCCATTCTCTGCTGGTGGTTGATAAATATCATCGAAAAAAATTATTAATCCGGCTCCTACGAATATTTTCTGCTTAAGCAGGGGTTCTTATGTTCTTACCATGATTTTTTGATTCGTTGTTTTCAGTGAAACACAGTATTTGCACAAATAAAGTTAACACAGATTATTTGTGTTTATGAATAGTTGTTCAGTTACTCTTAAATGCATTCATCCTGGCAAAATCAGCTCAATAAATTTCACATGTTGCATTAGTGCATTATGACTTTTGACGCGTAATCCGCACCTTTTTTACTTTCCTTCCTCTTTAAATAATAAAACCCCTCCGAAATCACTCGAAGGGGTTTAGTCGGTTCGCTTACTTATTACGTATCTACCTTATTCGCTTACAGGCGACCAAAACGGCATAATTGAAGAAGAGTTCATATTGTTTGTCAGGTTTGTTAAACCGGAGCCATTTACATTCATTACAAAAACATCAAATGTATTTTCCTGCCCATCCCGGTTAGAATCGAACGTTAGCATGGTTCCATCAGGCGACCAGCTTACCAGCCTGTGTTGCCTGCCCGATACACCAAGATTCGAGATGTTTTGTGGATTAGAGCCATCTCCGTTCGATAAGCAGATCTCCCAAATACCCGAGTTGATATTACACTGGAATGCGAGGCGGCTGCCATCAGGCGACCAGCTTGGATTTCTGAAAAACTGCTGGCCTCTTAATAATTCCTGCCTGCCGGAACCATCTACATTTATGGTACTTATGTAAAATGGGCTTCCTGCTTCTATGGTATGAAATGCCAGTTTGGTGCCATCCGGATGCCATGCCGGCCACCAATCACCTGTAGAGGAGTTGGTTACATTTTGCCTGCCGGTTCCGTCAGCATTCATTACATAAATATCACCTTCACCATTTGGAGTATATCGGTGGTAGGCAATTTGAGTTCCATCAGGCGACCATACCGGGAACTCGCTATTTGCCTGGGCATCTCGAGTAATATTAATAAAGTTTGTGCCATCTGCATCCATCACCCATATTTGATTCAGTGGAAATCCTTGTGCAGTTGATACAAATGCAATTCTTGTTCCATCGGGGGATATTGATGGCCTCCACGTAGCGCTAACATTAAACTCCGGAATTCTCACCTTAGAATGATCGCTAACAGAGTTTTGATAGACAGACCAAACCCCTTCATGGTTACTTAGAAAAACAATTTTATCCCTCAGAATAGCCTTACAATTAATCTGAAATGATATATCAATGATGGTACCGGCTATAATCTGAACCGTTCTTGGGTTTTGAGATGTTACTTCGCAGTGCGATGCTTTTTGAGTTAGTTCAATAGTGTAACTGCCTTCAGGAATATTTCTGTACGTATACTCTTCATTCGCTGCAGTATCGAAAGAGCCCACTCCCTGCAACATAAACGAGTATCCTGCCGGGCTTGTATCACCACCAACTGTTTCTACTTTTACCCTTAATGTGCCGCTGTTCTCTGAATCAGCCGATGATGAATTATCACTGCAGGCAGTTGCTGCTAAAGAAGCCACAATTAAAACAGAAATTATGCAAACTGTTTTAACAGTACGTTTTTTATTTCCTTGTTGTAATGTTGTTTTTTCTGTAATCATAACCGTTACATTTTTGGATTGATACATACCCCAAGAGGGTTTATTCATTAATGCACCAAAACAGGGTAAAAAAGCTCACTTGACGTTCAGATTTTTAGGCTTACTCCTATAAAAAAACTCCCGGTTTTTCAGGCCGGGAGCTCATTGTGTTTGCTTAAGCACCCTGCTACAAGGGTGTAATGAGACGGGAAAGAGGCAACCATCTATTTCAGATAAAAACGAAAACCTGCAGCACCCATAAAACTGAAAAAGAAATCCGGTGAAATATCCACATAAGGTGCTACTTCAAGAAAAATGCCTAGAGGTGCACTGCTGAAATCTGCACCGATACCGATTGGAGCGCGCAATGAAATTTCGAGATCACTGAATCCATAATCGTAAAGTGCAATTCCGGGGCCATAGTAAATATGGAGAGAACCTTCATCCCAGCCTGTGTTATAGATTCTGTGCAGCAAAAAATCTGCCGTTAGAAATATGTGTGATATTTCATCAGCGAAACCAAATCCAAAGCCAGCCGCAATTGCTTTATCTTCTGCGAGGTAGTATTTCATGCTTATACCATATGGGTCCCCAATTACACCACCAATTCCAAATGTTCTGTCCTGAGCGTGTGCTTGCTGTGAGAAGCTTGCGATTACGATAACTGCCAGAGAGATATAATGTAGTTTTTTCATCTTGCTATTTCCTATCCATAAATGAATTGTTATTGTTTTACTTCGCTATTGAGGAATGCAACAAAAGGATCAAAACCGGCTCATTCAAATATGCAGAGAGATTCAAAAGAAGAGATCGTATTATTGATAACGCCTCTCAACGGCTGCTTTCGATTTCATAAACATCCGATGAAAATGCAGCTCATGCTCTGTAAGCTGATCAGACAAAATCGCCACACAATCCCATTCAGGCTCACAGTTAGTAAACTGAAAACCAGGATCGGCCATCCAGCCAAGCCATAACCAGGCTAAAGCCAGATCCTGAAACGTATCTCCTGATAGCCTGCTAAGATGGCTTTCGGGTAAATTGAGTTCGTCGATAGTTGGTGAATCGGCAAAATACCGCCCAATGTCCCAAAATGGATTCCCAATTTCAGGTTCTGCCCTGTTCAGGTCAGAAAGAATTTCATCAATAGAACTGCTTCTCTGCTCACTCTTTTTTCCTGTATATCTAAAACTGTGTTGAGCAATTAACTGTGCCTTGTATTTCGAATAGGATAGAAAATCTAACGTGCCCGCAGGTGTTCTGAAATCTACCTCTGATATAAAGGATAGCAATTCCGAAAGTTGCTTTATACCGGTATTGGCTGTGTAAGCTCGTTGTAATTCATCAAACAGGTACTGACCGGAACCTGTGGGACGGATTGGGTTCAATGGCAGCCAGTCTCCCAAAATGTCGGCACTGCTGCTGTAATACGGATCCTCACTCCAAAGATTTAGCCGTATTCCAACCGGAAGGTCAAGAAGGTTTACCTCTGTCAGTCTCTCAGCTTGTTGTTGTGTATCTGCTTCCTTGTTAAACCAATCCATAGAAAGTATTAAACCCATATCTTTGAGAAATCTGCCAAACTCTGCATCTCTTTCCTGGTTTGATTTCCCCTCGATTGGAAGCTCTCCCGGTTGAAAAGGTATCCATTCCTGAGGGTCTACAGCTGTAAATCCATGCTTAACCTGCAGTGCCCTGATCTTGTTAACAATATCTTCAAGTTTACTGGCATTCAGTGTTTCTATTCCGGGTGCTGCATGGCCTGCGCCTCTTCTTCTTACAGTGAAATTGCTGTAATTTGCTTTAGCAAGATCTATCCCATCCGGTGAATGGCATTGAACACATGCTGCACCACCCGCAATAGCACCCGGCATTCTCCAGGCTTCTAAACCTGTCTCAATGATTTCATTAAGTTCAGCTTCTGAAAGCATTTCATAATCTGTTCTCTCTATGGGAATGGTGCGGCTGCACCCAATCCAAACCGCAGAAAATGCTAAAGACAGAATAATCCATTTAAGTACATTCATCTATTGCCACCTTAAACTAAATCGGGATTCGAATGCCTGCCCCAAACACAAGTTGATCGGCATCCCCGCCCAAACCGGAGTATCGAAGTTCACCAAAAATTGCCCCGAAGTTGATCAGATATTCAGCACCCGCACCCATATTCAATCCAAATTCAGAGCTGCTCATTGTAGGTGCTGAGTTGAATGGCGGCATAGATTGATTCTGAAATGGCGGGGAACTTCCTGCTACAGGTGATGTCTGCATGAAGAGATCATTGCCCGGTATAAAAGTTGATGTTCCTGTAAATTCAGCGGAGAACCGAAAATAGTTTATACCTGCAAGCCCGTACGCGTTAATTACATCTCTTTCTATAAAGGTGTAGTGCACATTCAGGTTAAATTCAAAGCGTTTAACTTTATCAAACTCACCCAACTCAGGAAAATAAAATCCAAGATCTAAGGCGCCTCTCACCTTATGAGTGAAAGCATAGGTACCATCAATCCGGAATCCCGCTTGTTCAGCTTCAAACCCATAAAAAAGCCCGCCACCAACTGAAATTCCGGAACCTTCAGAATCACCGTTTTGCGCAATTCCATACCATGGAAGTAAACTTATAATTAGTACTGCGACCAAAATTGTTTTTTTCATGCTGTTCAATAGTTATAGTTATTTTTCAGAATAGAATGCCTGCTGTAATTGAGAATACTCTGTTTTTTTCATCGCTTTCTATTTCGCTATCAAAAACTGAGGTAAACCCAAAGGTATATGAGGCTCGCACCCTTATATTCAGAGATTCTCTGCTAATGATTCCTCCCCCACCAATCATTAATCCAACATCAACCAGCCTCACATATTCATCAATCTTGTCGATGTACAAGTCATCCGCTTCATTTGCTTTGGAACTGATATTTACCGCTAAATAAGGCCCGGCTATTATTTGAGGGTGAAAAGAACCGGATCGCTCAATATTGAAGCTTGCAAGAACGGGTATATCCACATAATCCAGTTTCAGCGTACCGGCGTTGCCAAAATTACCCCCTACGTTACCAATAGGCTCACGATAAAAACCTGTGGCACCTTTTTGCGAATAGTAGGCACCAGTTTCAATATCAAATACCTGCCCATCCAGCGGAATCTCTACCGATATTCCTGCTTTAAACCCTGTTCGAGATTCATAATCAATTTCCATTCCTGAAAAATTGGCAATATTAATCCCTGCATGCGCACCAAACTTCAGGTCACTCTGTGCAAATGCAATCTCAATTACTGCTAACGGCATAAGTAGAAATAGAACACCTTTACTTTTGCATATCATCTTTTTCCACACTTTTAAGGTTAAAATTAAAATGTAAATCCGGCAGTTAATGTAAATACGCCATGCTTTTCGCCCTCATCAGAACGGTTTTCATATACAGGGCTTAGGCCTAGTGAATATCTTGCCTGAAGATTCAATTTGCGGCCGCTTATTTCAAAATCCCCTCCGGCTCCAATCAACAAACCAAAGCCAATTCGCTTTATCTCTGCAGAAATGTCTTCGATGTAGGCTATGTTTTTGCTCGCTTTTACCTCGGAATTGAGGCTTACGTCCAGATATGGCCCTGCCAACAGATAGGGTGAAACTGCCGCTTCTGTTTCGAATCGATATTTTGCGAGTATTGGTATTTCGAGATAATCGAGTTTAAATGTGCCGGCATTACCTTCTGTAAGCTCCTTTTATGATGCTCTCTTTGTAGCGCCCCTCAGCACCCTTTTGCGAATAGAACAGGCCCGACTCAAATTCCACAGGTAGCGATTCGGAAGAATACCCTATTGCAAATCCTGCAAATAATCCTGTTCGGGTTGCTAATTCGTGAGGACCACCATTCAGGTTTGCAAAATTAAGCCCTGCTTTAATCCCCAGATCAAAACCACTTTGTGCATTTGTTTCTGGTAAAAGAATCAGCAGTGATAACTTGAATAAGAGACAAAATATCAGACATTTACTCATTTTCATTTTCGTAAGTTTGATGTGTTTTTTAGTAAGCTTGTACTTGTTGCAGTTTTAGTTATTTAATGATGCAATAAATTGAACCTTAACAGCTCAAACATTGAGTAATTGAATAGCTGGGCCGGTGTACTTTTCTCTTTCACTGTTCTGTTTTTTTATTATTTTCGATGAAAGAACTGCGGGCTTACTATAACTTTACCGGACACATTTTTTTCCGGTATGAAAATGCTTACTAAATATGTCTCAGGAACAAGGCGAACTAACGGAACTTCTTAATTCACTCAGCGGAGATTCTGCGGCAATGAATAAAGCTCTGCCGATTGTGTATGATGAATTACGCAATCTTGCACACAGACAGCTTAGAGGTGAGCGTAAAGATCATACACTTAACACAACTGCCTTGGTTCATGAGGCTTATTTAAAGCTTATCAATCACCCGCCTGATGGAGACTGGGACGGGCGTCGCCACTTTTTCGGTATTGCTGCAAGAGCCATGAGGCAGATACTGGTAAACTATGCCATGATGCGCAACCGAAAAAAACGTAGCGGAAATTTGAGTCTTCAGCCGTTTGAAGATGAAATTTATCTTTCACAAGAGAAGGCAGAAGAACTTCTTGTACTTGATGAAGCACTAAAAGAGCTTGAAAAGCTTAATGAACGTCAGGGACGTGTAGTAGAATGCAGGTACTTTGCAGGTTACAATGTTGAAGAGACTGCCGAAATACTTGGAATCTCTCCCGCAACCGTAAAACGCGACTGGACTACGGCCCGCGCTTGGCTCTATGCCCAGATACATGAATAATGAATGGGCCGAAATTTTTTCTTATCTGCTTAATTACTTTGTAAAGTAAATTTTCTTCTCTCAAAAATTACCATTATTACAAGAGTAGCTCTTATTTATTGAAAGGAGACTGCCTTAAATTTAAGCCCTTCATTTCATCGAACTGATAAAAACCTGTACATTTTATACAAACCTGATTATCAGAACAGATAGCCACTATAATAACGTCTTTAAGAAAATGGCAAAATCTTCCATCAATGCTGTTGAAGAAACAGAAAAACTTAACCTGCAATTTGATAAGCGCGGTGGCCTGTTGCCTGTTGTAGTTCAGGAGGCATCCACAAAAGAGATCCTGATGGTTGCCTCTGTTAATCAAAAAGCGCTCAATCACAGCCTCGAAACCGGAGAGGCGACATTCTGGAGTACCAGCCGGAACGAACTATGGATTAAAGGAGTAACCTCCGGCAATAAAATTTACCTTAAAGAGATACGAGTTGATTGCGATCAGGATGCGATAATTTATCTGGTTACACTTGATGGTGATGGTGTTTGCCACACAAAAAGCAGGAAACAAACCCATCGAAAATCCTGTTTTTACCGAAAATTGATACCTGGTAACAAAAAGTTAATTTTTATCGAACCATGAATACATTCAACTCGAAAAATATTTTCGGCGAAAAACTGATTACATGCTCTGAGGATCCGCTCACCGGTTTTTTCAGAAATGGCTGCTGCGATACAGGGCCTGAAGACAGAGGGAAACATCTGGTTTGTGCGGTTATGACGTCAGAATTTCTGCAGTTTTCAAAATCCCGGGGAAACGACCTCACCACCCCAATCCCCATGTATAACTTCCCGGGGTTGGCAGATGGCGACAGATGGTGCCTGTGTGCCCTCAGATGGAAAGAAGCTTATGATGCGGGAATGGCACCTAAAGTTGTATTGGAAGCAACCAATGAGTCTGTATTAAAACATGTGCCCATGGAAGCTCTGCTTGAATTTGCACATAAAGATGAGAGTGTGAAATAAAAAAAGCCCGGAAATTTCTAACCGGGCTTTCAATTAATGCGGCAGAGTTGATTGTTTAACTTTCAGCCGGTTCAATTACATAAAGTGCACCCGGATCCTCATCTGTAAGCACATAAATATTGCCATCAGGGCCTTCACGCACATCTCTGATACGTCCCACCTCACCAAGTAACAGCTCTTCATCATGAATTACAGTTTTATCTTCAATGTAAAGGCGTCGGATTCTTTCAGCTCTTAAACCGCCCGCAAGTAGATTTCCTTTCCAATTGGGGAAATTGTCGGCGGTTACAAGTGCCAGGCCGGATGGGGCTAGTGTTGGTAAAAACTCATAAACCGGATCAACCATACCATCTATACTTCTTGCTTCAGTACCGGCATGAAAACTTGTTTCATCACGGTAATCTCTTCCAAGGCTTGCATCGGGCCAGCCATAATTTTTTCCTGCTTCAATAAAGTTTAGTTCATCGCCACCACGCGGGCCGTGCTCGGTACCCCAAATTTCATTGCTTTCCGGATTGATGATAAGCCCCTGAATATTCCTGTGTCCATAAGAGAAAATTTCGGGTGCTGCACCATCATGGCCAACAAATGGATTATCGGATGGCACGGAACCATCATCATACAACCTGAGCAAAGTTCCTGCATGGTCTCCAAGATCTTGTGCACGTGGAGGATTTGCCCCAAAATCTCCAATACTCACATATAAATAACCTTTATTATCCCATGCAAATTTTGAACCGTAGTGCCTGCCAGGAGAAGCGAACCGGTTCATCACAAATATTTCCTCCTGATCGGTAAAGGCCATATTTGCAAGTCTGCCCCTCACTACAGCAAGTGCGGTATCACCATCTTCATTTGGTTTAGAATAACTTAAATAGATCCAACCGTTTTCATCATAATCGGGATGGAGAGAAACATCAAGCATGCCCCCCTGGTTTCGTGCGAGCACTTCAGGAGTTCCGGCTACAACCGTTACTTCATCTCCATCAACAATATTTAGCCTTCCGGGACGCTCAGTAACAAGTTTCCTTCCATCCGGGAGAAAAGCAACCGCCCAGGGATGCTCAAAGCCACCTGCAACTTTCGATAGTTTGATAGTCTCGTATTCTGTTCTGATCTCTTTGGTTTCCCAGGAGTCGTCAGTAGTTTGAGTTTCTGCCATATCACCGGGTGAGCAGGCAACGGAATACATAAGCAGAAATACCAATAGATAGTTGATCTTAGACATGATTAAATGTTTAGACTTTATATTATAATTAAGAATTCATAGTAACAATTTTATAACTAAACTTCTTTTCGGTTTTGTAAAAATGATTAATTCCACTCAAACGTTCAGATCTGGAAAACCACATAGAAAGGGTGTTTGCCGGGTTAATCAGGCTCTTTTGAGCTAACTTATGCAAGGCCATGCGTTGCTTAGATATGAGAGCTATTGCAGCGAAACAAACGAACCAATCTTTATTGTTTTCTTTGAAAAGATAAGTGAGCAGACTAAACTTCTGCTGATTACATTGATTTCCTTTGTAATGCAAGATTTGGCATAATCGGTATCAAACCGAAAACCGGAGCAGCCCTGCTATTGCTACTCCTTCTCCTGTGTGTCTTTTTCTCTGCGCCAGTGCCGCATTATAGAGATGGAAAAACCTGCCATCAATAAAAATGTACCGAGCCATACTACAGATACAAAAGGCTTCTTCTCAGCAACAATGAGAATCCAGTCTTCTTCAAACTCTTCATCCAGTCCATTAACTGTAAGTTCGATAGAATCAGATTCGGGATGGATTCGGCTAAACATCAGTTCCATACCCCAGCGATCTATTTCGAGGGGTGGTGAGTAAGTATAGCTGCGTTCATTTTCGGTGTAAACAGCAAAAAGCGGTTCAATTTCGTATGCGTTACCGGTTGGTTCATGCTCAACCCGAATTAAAGCACGAATACCAATCTGGGTATTTTCGGGAACTGCCTCCTCACTTGCTGGCAGGAAATTGATAAACGAGAACGTAAATGGTCCGGCAGAGACAGATTCGCCCATAGTTAACTCTATGGATTGAGTATCAGAATCTTCCTCCTCACTTACCGGAATCATGGTATTGCGCTGATTTCTTCTCTCAAGTTCATCATTTCTTTGCTGAACGTATCTGCTGCCGGCAACATAGAGATAAATATCGCTGAACCAGCCTGTTCTCACATGCGGCTCAACAGACCAGTCAATATTATCAGCCGTTGATGTAGTAAGCATTGGGTATACAACCGGCCTCATGGTAAAAGGGCTGCTTCCGTCGATGGGTTCAAAATCAATAATGTAGTGCTGCTGGCCAAGCCTTGGGGTATCACTCAATTCATAGCCCCTGTAGGTTACGATATATCGTTCGTTGACCAGAGTTGGTGTGTCTATTTCAAGCGAAAACATCTCCACTTGCTGTGTTACAGGGAAGCCTTCCTCATCAAACACATCACCCGCGGCTATACGGGCATTATAATTTCTCATTTCTCTGTTGAGTAGAGGCTCCGTATAAACGGATGATGCCAGTATCCCGAGCAAGAGAACGCCAAACCCTATGTGTGTGAGCGTACCCCCAATTAGTTTTGGATTCTTTCTTATCAGATAGAACATCACCGAAGCATTGCCTATCACAGTAAACCAGCCTGCAAAAATGTAGACCATATAGTATAGGTTGCGAACATCGCCAAAAACAATAGTAAGTACAGTAGCTGTTGATGTAATGATTAATGGAATTACCAATACACCGGCAAGGCTTTCCCAGGTATGCTTTTGCCAGAACAGATACTGCCCAATTACGGTTGCAAATGCCATGATTATAGCGATTGGCATACTCCAGTCGTTGTAAAACTGAATATCAGGCGGAGTGGGGTTTGGCACAAACAGTTTCCCGATAATTGGTGAGCTTGTGCCAATAATAATTACAAAACCGAGAATAAAGAGCAGCATGGAACCGGTAAAGGTCATGAACTCCTTACTCAAAAACTTTGACTCATGCTTCGGGCTGGGGATCTCTCTGTATCTGTAGAGATAAAATCCAACCCCCATTATCGTCATTACAAGAATAAATGTGAGCAGCTGGCCATACAACCCAAGATCTACAAAACTGTGCACAGATTGATCTGCGAGCACACCCGAACGCGTTAAAAATGTTTGATAAATAATGGTACAGTAAGCCATGATAGCAAAAAAGAGAGAGGCCTTATGTGCACGGCTGCTCTTACGCTGGATAATCATTGCGTGTATACCGGCTGTTCCCAACAGCCATGGCACGAGAGAAGCATTTTCTACGGGATCCCACGCCCAGTAGCCGCCAAAAGAGAGTGTTTCGTAGGCCCAATATCCGCCAAGAAAAATTGCAGTAAGCAGTGAAAGATTCGCCGCTAATGTCCAGGGCAGAGCCGGACGGATCCACTCGTGGTAGGTTTTGGTCCAGAGAGATGCAATTGCAAAAGCAAACGGAACTGTCATCATTGCAAAGCCTACAAAAATGATCGGGGGATGAATCATCATCCACGGGCTTTTCAGCAGGTCGTTGAGGCCGGATCCATCAGCCGGCACAAAATCCGGATTGGCCTGTATAAATGGTGCATTCGGCATCTCCTGTGCTATTGTTCGAAATGGTGATGCGCCGATTTGAGTAAAGTTAAGATCCCATCCAACTACCATAGAGAGCAGGAAGAACTGAGTTAGTGTCATCACAAACATTACGGGTGCCCTGTAAGGTTTGCGGGTCCAGCGGATCAGGCCAATACCCACAAAAAATGAACACAATATCCAGAGCATAAAACTGCCTTCCTGCCCACCATAAAATGCGGAGAAGAGATACTTGGTTTCAAGATCAAGGCTGGTGTAGTTCCACACATAATAGTACTGGAACTGGTGCGTCATTAACAGATAGATGAGAATAGCGGAGGATGAGAAAAGCAGCAGGCCTTTTAGTCCCCACATCCAGTTGGAAATGCGTTCTATCTTAATATTGTCTTTTACCGCAGCAACGGCGTACAACAACATTGCTAAAACAGATGCAATAAATGCGCCACTGAGAAGAAAATGGCCTAATTGAGCAATCATAAAAAATTATTCGCCTTGAGCGTTTACAAGTTCCAGCTGACTAGGATCATTGTATTTGGATGGGCACTTCATCAGCATTTCGTTTGCATGAAATACGTTATTTCGCATTTCACCAATCACAACAAGCTGAGTAGCCTGTTCAAAATTATTTGGCCGTGGCCGAGGATAAACTACCCGGCGTACGTTACCGTCCTGATCTTTCATATGAAAAGAGAACTGCATCGTTTGCATAGAGAAACCGTGCGGTTCACTATTTTCCCAAGTTCCGATAACGTGGGAAGTTGTTCTATCTTCCGCTTCAACAAAATTTACATACGTACTGATACTGTTACCAAAGTTATACATCAGTAGTGAGGTAAAAAATACGATAGCAAGTACACCAAAAATAAGTTTAGGCTTCATCTGAGCTGTCTTTAATCAATTCTTCGAGTTTAGATACATTTCTGTCAACTTTTATGAGGTAGAATAACAGCACGAACCATATTATAAGACTCACACCAAGCACCACAAATATCAGGTCGTTAGATGCCATGAATTGAACAAATCCGGATGATTGCTCAATGCTCTCCAGGCCTTCCCATCGTTCAGAGTAGCTGCTTGTGAGGGTATCAACGGCGGTTGCTGCAGTTTCTTGCATAAAAATAGTGCGTTGTTATTTACCTGTAAGTTGAAGTTGTACGGTTTTATATCGTTTCACCACATCCATAATCCAGACGGCAAGACCAATGAAGCCTATCACAGCAGGATAGAATATCAACCTTAGTTCCGGAGCTGTGATATCGCTGAATGCCGGGTTGCCATCTGCACCAGGATGCAGGCTTGGCAGCTGCCTTGGAATAATGTAAAGTAAAAACGGGATGGTTGTAACACCAAATATGTTGTAAACAGCTGAAATTTTGGCTCGCTTTTCGCGATCGTTAAATGCAGTTCGTAAAATGAAATAGGCAACAAAAATAAGCATTGCGAGTGCGGAAAGATTCATACGCGGCTCGGAGAATGTCCACCAGGTTCCCCATGTAAATTTAGCCCAAAGAGACCCTGTAAGAAGCCCGCATATACCGAAAAGAAGCCCAACTGCAGTGGCTGTTTCCGCTTTCATATCCCATTCCAGGTGCTCATCATTCAGGTATCGCAGGCTGTAGTAGAATGCCATAACAAATGCCACCATCATGGTAAACCACATGGGCACATGAAGAAAAAGGTTACGGGCAGTCTCCTCCAGAATAGGAATCATCGGAATTCGAATCAAAAAACCCGCTGTGATGACAATGGTCATCCAGACAGCAATAATATATTTCCAAGTTTTCACTACAGCGTTTTAAAAAATTCTTTAGTTTGAAGACTTAAAAGATAGCCAAAAAGAATGATATTAATATGAATGGAGTATGAAATTAAAGACAGGCTATTCCTTTTCTGACTTTCTGAATGCGGCTTTCATCAATATCGTTATGAAATAAAAACGTACTTATGGAGAAAAAGCAGGTTCAACTCAATCCTGAAAAATCACACTATTTTTGGCAGTATGTTTGGGGTTTCATCCTAATTCCGTTTTTTGGAGCAGGTTTATATCTGCTGTATCGCATCCAAAAAAAGAGGGAGAACACCGTTTATATCGTAACGGATGATACCATCACAAAAAAAACAGGCAGCTACTCTGAAAACATCGACCTGATTAACATTACAAACATTACCGTTAATCAGAGCAAATTCAATGAGAGGTTTGATATCGGTACGTTGCGCATTCACACATCTACGAGATATCTAAAACTCGAAGGTTTAAAAAATCCATACGGTGTATCAAACCTGATTCTGAAAGCGGCTGAAGCGGAGAGAGCCCGAATTGCTGAAGCGAAAAGGCCTAAACCGAAAGAATCTCAACACCCTCCGGGAACACTTGACCGCCTGGACTATCTAACCGGCCTTTGGCAACAAGGTTTATTGTCTGATGAAGATTATCAGAAGGAGCAGAAATACTTTAAGCCATAAAAGTAGTATGTTCTGGCAATCAATCAACCAGATCCAGCCACTTACCCATGATATTCAGATATTGCAACCTGCTTCTGATTTTCTTCTTCGCAAATAACCTTGTTCATACCCAATCGATTGCAGAAAACCCTCCAGTTACAAGTAAAATAATTTTGCAAACAACCACCTCCTGGGATGGAGTCCCCATTACATACCCCGAGGGTGAAGCGAAAGTTACTGCACTCTTGATTGAAATTTCTCCGGGAGAATCAACCGGCTGGCATAAGCATCCGGTGCCTTCTTTTGCTTACATTTTGAATGGAACGCTTGAGGTAACTCTCGATTACGGTGAAAGCAAACAATTCACAAAAGGTGATGCAGTTGCAGAAGTAACAAACACCATTCACAGCGGGCAAAATATTGGCGAGGAGGTATTACAACTGGTGGTATTTTATACCGGTATAAGAGGCAAAGATTTAACTGTAATTATGGAATAGAAATCTATTCTGTTACAGGTGAGGGCCTAATATCTGTGTTACAAAGCCTGCAAATTTCTCCCATGCTGAGCGGTTTTCAAGCTTCTCTATCGTGTACTTTTTGGAATGCTGTAGATCTCTGTTAAAGTGTTCAATTCGCTCATTTGCAAACTCACGGCTAAGCACATTTACATTTAGCTCGTCATTAATCCTGAATGAGCGGTTATCTACATTGGCCGAGCCCACACTCACAAACTTATCATCAACTATCAGCAATTTTGCATGGTACATAGCAGGCTGATACTCATAAATCTCAACTCCGGCATGCAGAAGCTGTTCCCATCGGTTTTTTGATGCAAGCCTGAAATATGCCTGATCAATATTTTCTCCCGGTACTATCAGTTCAATATGAACTCCAATCTTTGCGGCTTCTGCGAGTGCATCTAAAAAGGCATGATCCGGAAAAAAATAGGCTGTTGTAATTCGAATACTTTCCCTCGCAGAGCTGATGGCATACAGAAACATTTTCCTGATTTTTTTCTGCCCCTCACGCGGATGGCTTGATGTTACCTGTATGGCCAGTTCACCCTGCTCTTGAAGTACGGGGTAGTAATCAGCTCCGGTTAACAACTGCCCGGTGGCCGCAACCCAATTTTCAGAAAATCCCTGCTGAATGTCATTCACTACAGGCCCTCTGATTTTATAGTGATAATCTCTGAATCCTCCGTTTTCCTCGTCAAAATACCAGTCATCTGCGGCATTGGCTCCTTCTGTAAATGCTGTTTTTCCATCCACTACCAATATTTTTCTGTGGGTTCGGTGGTTAAATCGCGATAATTGAAACCACGAAGGCTGTCTCCATCTTACAACTTCAACTCCCGCATCCTCCATGATTCGCAATTGTTCGGTATCGGCTTTTCTCGAGCCCACAAAATCCATCAGAAAATGCACCTTAACACCACGTTTGGCAGCTGCGGCAAGCTCTTCTGCAAGTGGCGTTCCGATACTCTCACCCCAATAGTTGTAGGTCTCTTTTGTAATCGATTTTTCAGCTTTCCGAATGGCATCGAACTTACTGCTGAAAATTTCGTCTCCATTTTCGAGAATTTCCACATGGTTTCCATCAACCCAGTTTCTGCCTAACAAAAGGCCGCTCTCCTGCCTGAAACCAATCTCTTCGGCTTTGTATTGAGAGATTATTGGCTCAGTAATACGCTTGTCTTTTGGGGTGGCATTGAAATATAGAATACCACCGATGAGATAGGCAGCAAACAGAGCAGCAACAATTAACGGAATAAACCAGATGTTAATCCGGAGTTTCATTTCAGTTCTTATATTGATTGGTAATTACACACTATACAACTGAAATGAGGCCCTTTTTCGTTTGATGTTTTCCGGAAAGATAAAAGCCGGTATGTAAACCGGCTTTAATTAATGCCAATGAAATTGGCTATCTGTTTTCGATTTTGTGATCTACAGAATAGGCACCACTACCCAGGAAAAAGAGTGCAAGTGTGGTCAGCAGAAGCATGATATCAAGTCGGGCTGCACTAAATTCCCCACCAAGTTTTGTGGTAAACAGTGCAACAGCCATTGTGATAGCTAATAGCAAATAAGGTATCTTTGCATAAGCACCGAACAGTACTAAAATCCCACCGAAAAATTCTACAATAGCAACTACCCAGGCCATTATGGCCGGCAGTGGTATTCCAATATTTCCAAAAAACTGCTGTGTACCTTCAATACCGGTTAGTTTACCCCAACCTGCAATAATGAAGATCACTCCTACTCCAACCCGTAATAAAAGAAGCGCAAAGTCGCTGTTTCTGCTATTTAACTGTGTCATAACATTTTTTTTAGTTTTGCATTTGGTTTATGCACTGCTCTCCAATAATTTAAAAGTACTGCGATAAGTTGCAAGTTATTTATGCTAAATTTTTGTTAAGCATACATATATAACAACTCTGAAAATCTGCTAACCCTCTATTCCGGCTGCCATGAAAATTGTACATCGATCATTTCTATTTCTTCTCATTCTGTTTACTCCGCTGCTCACATATTCACAATCAACTGATGAAGCTGTGTATATAAAAGTGGATTACATGAAAGCATCTCCTGAGAACATCAGCAATTACCTTGAAGTGGAACAAAAACTATGGAAACCCATTCATCAGAAGCGTTACGAACAGGGGATAATTTTAGGGTGGAATTTTTACAGTGTGTTTGTGGGAGAACCCGATGCACCGTACAATTACATTGCCGTTAACTATTTTGACGATTTTGAAAAAATTGACTACTACAGGCTGAATGACCTTGTACGAGAAGTATATCCTGACAAAGATCTGGGTGAATTTTATGACCGGACAAGAGCATCGCGCGAAGTGGTTAGAACAGAAATCTGGCAAATAAACGGAATCATTCAGCCGGAAGATCAGCATTTACCCATGGGCAGTTATATCACCAAAAACTTTTTTGATGCCCGCGGCGGCACCGGCGAACATGAAGAGATGGAGCTCGATTTTTGGGGCGGTATCCACGAGGTTCGGGTTGACCAGGATATTTTAAACAGCTGGGCGATGTACACCCTCTATTACCCTGCAGGTGATGCCCGCCACTATACATACAGTACAGTAGATTATTATGACAGATTGGGCGATTTAACCATAGGAGCCGGGATCGATCTGGCCCGAATTGCTCATCCCGATCTGAACGATGATGAAATCAATGCACTGTTTTCCCGTACGGCAGATTCACGTTCATTGTACAAAACTGAAATATGGAAACTGGAAGATCGGGTAGGTGCCCGGTAGTTTTTTGAATCAACCATTAAAAAAGAAGTCATACAACTTATGAAAACATTGAGAATCGGATATATTGGAGCTGGCTTTATAGCAAAATTCTTAACCGTGGCTATGAAACAGGTTCGCCACTGCGAACTAACGGCAATCTACAGCCGCGGCGGTGCCGAAGATATCGCAGCATATGCAAAAGAAAATCGTCTTGGTGAACCAAAAATCTACAGCTCTGTAACTGACGTCTGCAATAATTGTGATGCAGTTATGATTTTTTCACCAAACTATACCCGTGTTGCTATAATGGAGGAAATAGCTGAGGCTGTAAAAGCCGGTGCATCTGTAAAAGGTGTGGTCTGTGAAAAGCCACTTGGCCGCTCAGTAGCTGAAGCTGAAAAAATGGTTGAGCTTGCCAGAGATGCGAATCTGCTTACCTCCTATTTTGAAAATCAGCTGCACATGAATGCGATTAACAACGCGTTGAGCCAGCTTCGCCCTCAACAAAATGTAATGGGCAATTTTACCCTCGCCCGAAGTACTGAAGAGCATGCAGGGCCGCACAGTGCATGGTTTTGGGATCCCACCCGGCAAGGCGGCGGAGTTCTGTCTGATATGGGCTGCCACAGTATTGCAGTGTGCCGGCATATTCTCACACCCGAAGGCAAACCAAATACATTTTTAAAACCTGTTGCTATGCAGTGCGATACCTCCCTTCTGAAGTGGGGCCAACCGGAATATCGCAAGCAGCTGCTCGATAAATTTGGAGTTGATTACACCAAAACCCCGGCAGAAGATTTTGTGACCGGCATTGTAACCTTTAAGAACCCGGAAACCGGTCAGCTTGTAAAAGGTCAATTCACTAACTCCTGGATGTACGATAAGCAAGGCCTTAGACTCTGGATGGATGCAATTGGTCCGGGTTACGCGATGGAGGTGAATTCGCTGATATCACCGGTTGAAATTTTTGTGGGTGATGAAGCCGCTGAAGGTGTGGCCGACGCCGAAACCGCACTTGAAAAATCTACAGCTTCCCGCGGGCTGCTTGCGGTTCACAGCAATGAAGCTGATTTTTATGGATACACAACCGAAACTCAGGATGCCGTGGACTCCTTCCTCGCAGGAAAAGATGCCATGCTCAATTTTGAATTTGGTGCAGAGGTCACCTTCCTCGTGCAGGCGGCCTACATGGCTGCCGAAAAAGGCACTACAATCGACCTGACGGATGAGAAGATCATAAATGAGCTGAAGACGTACCGATCACTCATTTCGCAAGGGAAAGGTGCTGATGTGCTTTATTCTTAGGTAATCAATACTCTAAACAAAAGGAGCCCTCTGAGTATATCAGCAGGGCTCTTTTTAGTTAATTAACGTGAGTTCGATATAAGAATTTGGAAAAAGCGTCTCCCCTCCTTCGCAAGGAGGGGTTGGGGGTGGTTACAGTACTTTAAGTAGGACTACAAGTTGATAATTTAGTTCATAAGCCTGTTTAAACCACCCCTAAATC
>REDS01000050.1 GCA_007693395.1 Balneolaceae bacterium
AAAAAATCTTCAAAATATTAATTAAAACGAAAACGAGAAGTTTCTAGTAGTCCCCCACTTATGAAATATCACATATCCATGTGATATCAAATCTCACCTCTCAATGATTTTGCAATTACTTCTGCTTTGGAGTTCACATGCAGTTTTTTGTAGATATTTCTGATATGCGCCCGTACAGTATCAATGGAGATATCAAATCGATCGGCAATCAACTTGTAACTCAGGCCATCTACCAATCCATTCACTATATCCTGTTCCCGTGATGTTAAATTACTTTCAGGATTTTTTTGAGGTTCAGGTTTATTAAAATGCTGGATCACTTTCCGGGCTATTTGAGGCGACATCGGTGCACCGCCATCCATAAGTGTTTCGATTGATTCTTTAATCTCAGGTAGCGATGTGTGTTTCAGCAAATACCCGGATGCGCCGGCAACCAGCGAATCGAAAATTTTATGCGAATCGTGATAGATAGTGAGCATAATAATTTCAATCTCGGGGTATTTCTTCTTAATGAGCTCAATACCTTCAATACCCGACATCCCCGGCAACTGTATATCCATTAGCAGCACGCCAGGTGTGGAGTTGTTTTCGAGGTGTTCGAGCATCTCCTCTACCGAGTCTACTGCAACTTTACAGCTCATTGTTTCCTGCATATCGAGATATCTCTGAATCAGATTTCTGATTTTCACATTGTCTTCTACAATTCCTATTTCAATCATGTCTTTCTCTTATTTAATTGATCCTGTTGCCTTAACAGTAAAACCGCCATTTGAGTAAATATCAATCTCAGATCCTATTCGTTCTGCTCTCATTTTAATATTTCTCAAACCCTGGCCCGACTTTCGGTTTCCATTTATTCCGGTACCATTATCCTCAATTTTCAGTGAGTATGTTTTTCCTGAAAACGAAAATGTAATTTGTACTCTTGTTGCATTTGAATGTTTTACAACATTATTTATCGACTCTTTAAAGATCAGATAAACATTCTCTTTTACATCAACCGGTAATTTTTCGTCCATCCGCAGATGATCAAAATTGTACAGCACTTCTACATCTTTGTTTAAAAATACCTGATTCACATAATCCTGCATTCTGTCAGTCAGGTCACCTGCGGTATCATTTCTTGAATCGATAGACCATACAATATCATCAAGGCTGCTCACAATTTTTCTGCTGTGAGCGCCCAGCTGCCGCAAGGTTTGTTTCACTTCGTCGCTTAATTGCCCTGCTTGCAGAAAATCTGTTTGTAAAGCCAATTCTGTTAGTGATGAACCCACATCATCATGCAAATCACTTGCTATCTGTACACGCATACGCTCAATATCTACTTGTTTTGATATTCTGAAGTAACGAATTGAAAATAGTACAATTGCCAGTAATAGCAGTACTACCAGCAGTACAAACCACCAGCGAAAATAAAATGGCTGCAATATTTTGAATCCAAAATCAGCGGTTCTCGTGCTTACAACTCCATTTGCATTGAATGCGCGCAGCTCGAATAAATACTCTCCCGGAGAGAGTGACGGGTATCGAATGGTTCGCTCGCGGGTAATTTGCCAGCCCTCATCAAGCCCGTGCATTTTATACTGATAAAATATCTGGTCAGGCGCTTCATAGCTCAATCCTGTAAAACTAAATTGCACAAAGTTTTGATCATGATTAAACTGGTAATTTCTTTCAGGATTTACTTCTCTGCCGCTAACAAGAATCTCTTCAAACTCAAGACCTGGTGGTGTTTCGTTTTTTCTGATTCTTTGCGGCCAAAAACGGCTCAATCCTTCAACCGTACCAAGCCAAACCGAACCGTCGCTCGCCACAAAAGAGGCTCCCGCATTTAGTTCATTAGCAACTAAACCCTGATTTCTGTTGTATAACCTGAAAGCCTTCAGACGCTGTTCAGTTTCTGTTGAGTTCAGTAAAACATCAGGTACAATACTGTATAGGCCAACATTGGTGCCAACGTAGTAGTTTTTTTCAAGATCTTGAATAGTGAAATAGGATATTGTTTCCGTTTGGCCCGATTCAGGTAACCGCCGTACACGCTCACCATCGTACAAAGCAACGCCGTTAAATGTTGAAAACCACATATTACCCAAATGATCTGGATGAATGTGAATAACTCCGTTGCTTGGCAAACCATCCGCAATGGTAATTTCGGTGAACTCATGCCCGTCGAAAATAGCTACGCCACCATATGTGGCAAACCAATAGGTACCGTTTTCATCACGTTTTATATCCATTACGGTATTGTGCAGAAATCCATTACCAATATGATGCTGAACATAACCACTGTCTGTAAGCCGGATTACGCCATCGTTGTACGTTGCAATCCAGAAATCCCCCGTCTCCGGGTCTTCCTTAATTTTTCTGATAACACGAAACGGAAATTCCTGCTGGCTAAGCGAACGAAACTGACCGTTTTCATAGATGCTAATGCCATCTCTTGTACCAATCCATAGTCTATTTTGGCTGTCATTGTAGATTACATAAACCTTATCATCAATCAGGCCCTGTTGTTCCCTGAAAATGGTGAAGAATCCATCATCGTATCTCAATATGCCCCCACCATATGTGGCAATCCAGATATTTCCTTCAGAATCTTCTTCAAAGCCGGTTACTACATTATTGGTCAACCCATTGTCTATATCATAGCTTTCAAATAGCTCGCCGGTCAATACTGTAATGCCACCACCCAGTGTTCCAAACCAGATATTACCCTCAGCATCTATCATTGTAGCATATATGATTACTGCGGGCACTCCATCGCTGCCAGTAAAATTCCGAAAAGATTCACCATTAAAAAGTGAAATTCCACTTTCACTGCCCAGCCAAACCCTGTCATAGGCTTCAATACTTACCGCCTGGAGCCTGTTGTCATTCAAGCCGTGTTCATTGTTATACAACCTGAACTGTTCGTTTTCATAAAGGAGCAAACCTACTGTGGTTGCAGCCCAAACACGGTCATATTCATCAACTTGAAGAGTTCGGATGCGTAGGTCGGGCGAAAATTTGGTTAGTGAAAAGTATGTTACTTCATCATCGTGCAGTTTTATTAATGATTCTCTTGACCCAATCCACATGGCGCCATCACTCGTTTGTCTTACAGCCCTTACACGCTCTGCCGGCAGCCCATATTTTTCATCGATGGAGAGCAGCTCTTTTTCAGCAGTAAGCATCCAAACGCCATTCCCATCTGTACCGAACCAGTAATTTCCCTCTGAATCCTGGTAAATATCAAGAATGGAGTAGCTGTTAAGCCCTGTAACCTCTGCAGGAGTTACAAGAGAGTCGCGATGTAAAACAGAAAGCCCGGTTTCTGTGCCCACCCAAATAGTTTGATTTTGATCCTGATAAAGCGAATGAATTCTGTTGTTCGGCAGGCCATCAGCTTCATAAAATTGCTTGAATGATCTTCCGTCGAAGCGGTTCAGCCCAAACCCTGTACCTACCCAGATGTAGCCTCTGTCATCCTGAACAAGGGTATGAGCTACCGATTCACTAAGCCCAAGCTCGATGGAGTAGGTGCGAAATGGCAAATATTGCGAATGTACTGTGCTAACCAGCCCGGTTGCAAAAAGAAGTGCAGTTGTGATAATTGCTCTGAAATACATCTTAATAAGCTACTAACTTATCACAAACAGACAAATAACATATTCATGTGAAGCCGAATAATTCTTCACGGAAATAAAAAAAGCCGGTATAACCGGCTTTCAAAAAGTTTATCCAAGATAAGCGCGCAGAGCGGCACTGCGATTATGATGCCGCAGTTTCCGCAGGGCTTTCTCTTTAATCTGCCTCACTCTTTCTCTTGTGAGATCAAATCGTTCACCAATTTCTTCAAGTGTTAGTGAATGTTCACGCCCGATACCAAAATAGAGCCTTATTACTTCAGCCTCACGTTTGGTTAATTTAGAAAGTGCGCGTTCAATCTCCACTTTTAGAGACTCTCCCATCAGATCGTTGTCAGGATCTGGAATCTCCTCATTTTCAAGAACATCGAGAAGACGGTTATCTTCCCCCTGCGCAAAAGGGGCATCCATCGAGAGGTGACGTCCGGAAATTTTAAGCGTATCTGCTACTTCCGATACAGTCATTTCCAAACTTTCGGCAAGTTCAGCGGCTGATGGAACCCTTTCGTACTCCTGCTCGAGTTTTGAAAGCTCTTTCCCAATTTTATTCAGCGCACCTACTCTGTTAAGCGGCAATCGAACAATCCGGCTCTGCTCAGCAAGCGCCTGCAGAATTGACTGGCGAATCCACCAAACAGCATATGAGATAAATTTAAAACCACGGGTTTCATCAAAACGCTTGGCAGCTTTTATAAGGCCCAGGTTTCCTTCGTTGATGAGGTCTCCAAGTGAGAGGCCCTGGTTTTGGTACTGCTTTGCAACAGAAACCACAAAACGGAGATTTGCTTTGGTCAACTCTTCAAGTGCCCTTTGAGATCCTTTTTGAATTTCTTTAGCTAAGCGCACTTCATCGTCAGGGGTGATGAGTTTCTCTTTTCCAATTTCGTGCAGGTAGCGGTCTAATGATTCTGATTCGCGGGTAGAGATTCCTGAACTTTTTGCCACGTTTTACTTTTTTTAGTGAAAATTTGTTTGTTGGAGGCCGTCAATTAGCAATACGTTGTCGCAGGATAATTGTTGTACTACCTCAATAAATGAACCCAATAATATAAGAAATTTTCAACAGAAATTTAAAACCTGATATCGCTACACAAGCTCGGGCAAAAATGAGCTGCCCGCGAGAGGATTTGCTACTCCGTGTACATCAAGTATTGTAGCGGATACATCTGCAAATGTATCTCTTATTCCCAGATTCTTGCCGGGCTGTTGATTGTTTTGAAGCACCAGCAAGGGGACAAACTCTCTTGTATGATCCGTACTATCATCAGCAGGGTCATTTCCATGATCGCCGGATATGATAAACAGATCATCTGCACGTAGCTTGTCCAAAATCGCAGGCAATGCTCGATCAATCTCTTGCAGGCATGTTGCAAAACCTTCCACATCCTGCCGATGGCCATAAATCTGGTCAGTATCTATCAAGTTTGTGAATGTGAAACTGTGTTTAATGTTCGCACTCATAAGGCTAAGCAGCTGTGATATCCCCTCTGCATTACTCTTCGTTTTTCTGTATTGATGGAACCCTTTTCCGGCAAACAGATCAATTACCTTCCCGATTGAGTATGTTTTAATGCCATTATCTTGGAGCAGTGTCAACAAATTTGGCTTAGGTGTTTCTAATGAGAAATCCTGCCTTTTTTCAGAAATTCGTTCAAAACTCCCTGGTTTTCCGGAAAATGGGCGGGCAATTACTCTGCCAACAGCATGTTTACCGGTCATTACTTTTGTACGGGCAAATTTGCACCACTCATTCAGCTGTTCTGTTGGCGTTACATCATCGTGGCATGCTACCTGGAAAACACTGTCGGCAGATGTATAAACAATTGGTTTACCCGTTTCAAGGTGTTCTTCACCGTAATCAGCAATCACTTGTGTGCCCGAATAAGGCAGATTACAAAGCACACCTTTTACTCCAACACCTTCAATGAAAGCCTTAAATACATCCTCAGGAAATCCTTCAGGGTATGTTGGAAAAGGTTGATCAAGTAAAATGCCTGCAAACTCCCAGTGCCCAGTTGTAGAGTCTTTTCCTGCAGATTTTTCTCTCATTTTGCCGTACGAAGCGAATGGATTGTCCACCCGCCCTATTGATTGAAAGTCTCTGATATTCCCAATACCAAGCTGTTCAAAATTTGGCAGTTTAACTCCGGTTAACCGGCTTATATTTCCCAATGTATCGGCATTGGCATCGCCATAATCAGCTGCGTCTTCCTGAGCTCCAACTCCAAGTCCGTCAATAATCAGAAGAAAAGTTCGGGGCATTAGCTTAGTAATTTACCGTTTTCTTAGTGCCTCTCAGCGCTTCACTCAGTGCCTGTTTGGCATCATCAATCACTTCATCCACAGTAAGGTCACTCCCCATTAGCTGTACATAGCCAGCCTTTATAGACACACTGATTTTTCGTTCATCCTGCAGATCGAGTTTGTTAGCCATATCGTGAATATTGGTTTTAAGCCATTGTTCATGATGGGTTTCATCAGTTCCAATAAAAAGATAGGCGTACACATAGTCACTATGAAACCCGATCAAACCGTTATACCCCAGCCTCGATGGATTGAGTGCTTTCACAAGGGTTCGCTGCAGCCGTTTTAGGTCATCAAGTCTCAGTTTTGACCGCAGCTCTGATAAGTTTTCAAGCCCAATCAAACCAAACCATATTTTTTCTGAACTACTTCTCTCCCTCTTCAACTCTCTGTCGATGGTTAATTCCCACAAATCTCTCGTAAAGTTACCATACTCGGTTGTGAAGATAATTTTGTCGGTTTGATGGTTACCCATATTCGCTTTCAGAGCCAATGAAGCCATATAAACCAGATTTTTTAGCTGATGCTTTATAGTCTCAGAAAAAGAGAGCGGGTTTTTATCATACGCCAGAACTACGGCATGCCTTCTGTCCATAATCATTAATGGCATGGCAAGAGTTGCGCCCTCCGTACCCGATTCCGAACTAGAAATACGTTTGGGATTTTGATTGAAGTGAATGGAAAAAAGAGAATCACCCTTTTGAAGGGCATCGTACGCCATAGATTTCTCCTCAACCATCAGCCCTAAAGACGGATATGGTGAAGATTTTTTTGAACGTAGCACCGTAACCCATGTCTCCATTCCGCGCATCGCCACACTGATACTGCCTGATGGCAATATCTTTTGCATTGACTCAATCATTTGGCGAATGATGCTGATATTCTCGTGTTCGTTGATCATCACTTTCAAAGAGTCATCATAAATGTTCCAGCGGCTCTCTTCCTGGTACAACTCTGTAAGTTCGAGATAGGTGTTTAATACATTAATGTGAGCATTTTTATAGGCAGAAAGTGTATTTCTGATGTCTCCAAGCAGCAGCTTATCCGTGGTTTCAAGTACAGTAATTGCTACAGTCTCACCATTATTTACGAATGGGATGAGCGTAAGGTGTTTGATGGGATTGCTTTCAAAATAGTGCAGTAGCTCTGACTTATCGAGATCTTTATCAACAACAAGCTGAAGTTCTGTATCAAGATCTTTAAACTTTTTAAGAAAGAACTTATCGAACTGTATTCTATCCTGAAACATCACATTGGGCATAACCGTGAATGTAGTTTCAAGCACAAATTGGTTTCTGTACCTGTTTACCCAGTAGAGATACCCCGTTTTTGCATTTGCAGCTTTGCCAAGCAGATGCAAAAGATCGTCCATGATGTGCTTAAATTCGTAAAGTGCTTTCTCTTCGCGCTTTGTGTTCATAAATACTTCTTTTTCCGGGTATCTTGATGAATGTATACTTTTAAATTGATGCTGCCAACTTTTCGGCATCAGTTATCATGCTTTCAAACAGAGAAAGTCCATTGCCCCAAAACTCAGGATGTTTTATATCCATATTTAGCATACCAATGAGATTGTGAGGCCAGTCAGACCCTCCGGCTTCGAGCAGGGCAAGGTACTTATCTTCAAAGTTTTCAATGGCACTGTTTTTATAAGCATCGAAAAGTGCCAATACCAACAGCTCACCAAAAGCATACGCGTACACATAACCGGGTGTATGCAAAAAGTGCGGGATGTAGCACCACCACAGTTTATATTCATCGGTCAGTTTAACCGAATCTCCATAGAGCGCATGTTGTGTTTCAAACCAAAGCTCAGAATACTGTTCTGTTGTAAGTTCTCCCAGCTCTCGCCTGGCAGTGTGAATCTTGTCTTCAAAACGGTTCATTGAAATCTGCCGAAAAACCGTGGCAATAGTATCGTCTATCTTACTGATTAGCAGTGCAAGTTTTTCTTTATCGTCCTCAAGATTATTCATCAGTTTACTGAAAACCAGCATTTCTCCAAAGACCGATGCTGTTTCTGCAGTGGTGAGCGGTGTTGATGATTGCAATTCGCCCTGTATTCTCGCCGCATATTGATGCACACCATGGCCAAGTTCATGTGCCAGGGTTTGCACATCACGCAGCTGGCCATCATAATTCATAAAAACATAGGGATGCACACTGGTAACTGTGCTTGCAGAATAGGCCCCTCCCCTTTTGCCCGGTTTGATGGCAGCATCAATCCAGTTGTTATCAAAAAATTTGGCAGCTGTTTCCGCCATCTTAGGATGAAACTCCCCGAAAGATTCAAGAACAATATCTTTTGCCTCCAACCAGGTAATGGTTTTACTTGTTTTCGCAAGAGGTGCGTAACGGTCGTAGTCAAACAATTCATCATATCCCAGCAGATTTTTTTTGAGATTGTAGTACCGCTGAACCAGATGGTATTTACCGGTTACTGCATCGATGAGCGCATTTACAGATTGCCTGTCTGTTTGATTGGCAAGGTTTCTTGAATCAATCCAGTTTTCGTATTTACGAAGGCGGTCGTTCGTGTACTTATCGGCAAGAATGGTGTTAAAAATATAGGTAAGTGAGCGTGCGTGATTTTGAAACCCAGCTGTTAACGAAGTGTGAGCTTTTTTCCGAATATCACGATCTGCACTATGCAGTTTGCTTAGTACTTCCTGCTCTGGCAGCTTCTCGCCTTCAAACTCAAATCGTGCAGCACCGATAGTTTCATCAAAGTACCGGTTCCATGCAGATCTGCCCGTAACTGATTTTGCGCTCATCACTTTTTCAGCATCCTCAGAAAGTGTGTGCTCTTTATATCTCCTCGAGGTTTCGAGGTAATGTTTCCATTTTTTCAGCTCATCTGAGTTGATTAATTCGGAAGCTTGCTCTTCCTCAATTTTCAACCACTCCACATCGAAGAATACCAGTATCTGGCTAACTTCCGAACCCAGTTCGCTTGCCTCTTGAAGCAATTTTCCAAGTGCAGGATCTTCCGTATTTACCGACCATGCCAAATGTGAATATGCACCTATTTTATGCGCCTGCTCAATTATATTTTCATAAGCCGTCATCGCATCAAAAAATTCTGAGGCCCCTAACTCGGCTACACGGCTTCTGTAAGTATCACTGAAAGTTTTAGCACTCTCAAGTAAAGCTTGTTTATCTTTTTTTAACTGTTCGTCTTCGGGAGATTTATACAGGTCGGTTAAATCCCAAACGATATGTTCGGCACCGCTTTTTTCTTTTTCTTTATTCTTTTTATCCATGAAACTTAAAACCTGATTTTTTTACCCGTCTTCTGTTAGTTTTCTTATCTGTTTACTAAAAAAATTGGAATGAAAATATAACCATTGCTTCAGCCGGGATAAACATTAATTTGATGAGTTTTATAATTCAATGCAGCTATTTAACTTCGAAATATTTAACAAGATTGATTGGCTTAAAAGCAGGTTTATTGCCTGAAAAAATGATATTATTGAAAGATGTTTACCATATTTACAGGGCGATACCTGTTTTATGATTAATTGACCATCTTAATTCACACAAAATACTGTTTTGAAATCACTTGAATCCGTTTTTGGACCCAACTCAGCATTAGTAGAAGAACTTTATAAGCAATATCAAGAAAATCCTGAGACTGTTCCCAATCATTGGAGAAAATACTTTGATGAACTGAATGGGAAAGAGTCTGCACCTGAAGAGAGCAGGCCGGTTGTTCAGGAGCAGAAGCCAGCGAAGCCGGCGGCAAAACCGGTTGCCGAGAAAAAAGAGAAAGATGAGATTTCAATACCTGAGGGTGCGGAGCTGCAAAAAATAAAAGGTGTAGCATCGAAAATTGTTGAAAACATGGATGAAAGTATCTATGTACCAACTGCTACTTCTCTGCGGGTACTGCCAGTAAAAATGATGACGGAAGATCGTGCTATTATTAATACACACCTGCTTCGCAGTGGCCAGCCAAAAGCTTCATTCACCCACCTTATCGCCTGGGCGGTTATTAAAGCGCTTAGAGATTTTCCAAGTATTAACTCGTATTACGTAAACCAGGATAATACGCCCTACAAGGTAGTGCCCGGTGACGTTAATCTTGGAATAGCCGTTGATCTTGAAAGCCGTGACGGTTCAAGAAATCTTGTTGTTCCCAACATCAAGGGCGTCGATAAGATGAACTTCAAAGAGTTCTTGCATGCATATGCAGAGTTGATTAACAAAGCCCGAAACGGCAAACTTGAGCTTTCGGATTTTCAGAATACCACCATCAGTATTACCAATCCCGGTACAATTGGTACTGTATCTTCGGTGCCACGCCTCATGAAAGGACAGGGAGCCATCATTGCAACCGGTGCCATTAATTATCCGGCCGAATTTCAATCCATGGCGCAGGATGTGTTGAATCAGCTTGGTGTGAGTAAAGTAATGACGGTAACCTGTACCTACGACCACCGAATTATACAAGGTGCTGAATCGGGTATGTTCCTTCAAAAAATCAACTCTCTCTTAAATGGAGAAGAGGATTTTTACCACCAAATTTTTGCTGATCTCGATATCCCTTATGAGCCTTTCCCGTATGGCGATGATAAATATGAAAGCCTCTTAAGCGGCCGCGGAAATACACTCGAGCAAGACCGAAGGGCAATTTCAGTTTGGCGGCTCATCAACATGTATAGAATGCGCGGCCATATTATGGCTAACCTCGATCCGCTTGGCAGTGAACCGGGAAGAAGCCCTGAGCTTGACCTTGAATATTATGGCCTTACTCTTTGGGATCTTGATCGCGAATTTTTCTGCGATGGCTTGGGCGGCAAAAAGACAGCCAAACTGCGAGACATCATTCAGCTGCTCAGAAATACATACTGTGGAAAAATTGGCGCTGAGTTTAAACATCTGCTCGATCTTGAGGAGAGAAAATGGCTCCGCGAAACAATGGAAGCCACGACAAACACTCCAGATCTTGATAAAGAAGACAGAAAAGATATTCTGCACAAGCTGAACCAGGCTATGGCCTTCGAGCAGTTCTTGCATAAAAAATATATCGGGCACAAGCGTTTTTCGCTTGAAGGTGCAGAAACACTGATACCCATGATGCACTTTCTGATTGAACGCGCAGGTAAAAGTGAAGCTGAGAAATTTTTCCTGGGGATGGCGCACCGCGGCCGTCTTAATATTCTTGTGAATATTATGAATAAGCCGTACCGAAAAGTTTTCGCTGATTTTGAAGGCAACATCGATCCGGAAACCATACAGGGTTCAGGTGATGTGAAATATCATCTTGGGTCAAAAGGCTTTTACAAAACAAGATCCGGCCGAGAAATTGAACTCGAATTGCTACCCAATCCAAGTCACCTCGAAGCTGTAAATCCGGTTGTAGAAGGTGCAGCACGAGCCAGCCAGGATCACTACGAAGGCGATGGTGCAAAGAAAAAAATTGTACCTGTATTAATGCATGGAGACGCCGCTTTTGCAGGGCAGGGTGTTGTAGCTGAAACACTCAATATGTCTCAGCTTAGAGGTTATGAAACCGGGGGTACTATCCATGTAATTATCAACAATCAAATTGGTTTTACAACCCTACCCAAAGATGCACGTTCTACAGAATATGCTTCTGATCTTGCTAAAATGATTTTGGCTCCAATTTTTCACGTTAATGGTGATGACCCTGAAGCAGCCGTACATGCAATGAACCTTGCCATTGATTATCGGCAAAAGTTTGGGAAAGATGTGGTTATTGATCTTATTTGTTACAGAAAGCACGGCCATAACGAAGGTGATGAACCTGCATTTACACAACCTGGCATGTATAAGGAGATCGATAATCACCCAACCGTTCGGGATATTTATCTGAAAGAGTTATTGAGAAAAGGGGAATTTACTGAAGAAGAGACCCAAACCATTTTTGATGAATTCGAAGAGCTTTTACAGCAAGCTTTTGAAGATGCAAAAAGCTCTCCCGCTTTGGAAATCACCGACAAAATGCTCAACAGAACGGAAGAGAAACAAAAAGAGCGTGCAGACTTTCCGGATACTACATATTCTGTTGAAGATCTCAACGAAATTGCAATCAAGCTGAATACTGTTCCAAAAGATTTTGATGCTAATCCAAAACTGCTGAGGCAGCTTGCGAAAAGAGCTGAGATCGTTAAAAAAAATGAAAACAAAATTGATTGGGGTTTTGCAGAAGCTTTAGCTTTTGGCTCATTATTAAAAAGCGGAACTACTATACGCCTGACCGGGCAAGATGTTGAGAGAGGTACTTTTTCACACAGGCACGCAGTACTTCATGGCACAGAAACCAATCAACGATTTATTCCGCTTAACAACCTTCAGGAAAAACAAGGCCCATTCTATCCCTATAACAGCCATTTGAGTGAATTTGCTTGTCTTGGGTTCGAGTTTGGCTACTCCGCCGCAAAGCTTGATGCACTTGTAATATGGGAAGCTCAATTTGGTGATTTCGCCAATGGAGCTCAAATTATTATAGATCAGTTTATATCATCTTCTGAAGCAAAATGGGGACAGAAGTCAGCTATCGTGATGACTCTGCCTCACGGGTATGAAGGGCAAGGTCCCGAGCACTCTTCTGCCAGGCTTGAACGCTTTCTGCAGCTCTGCGCTGAAGACAATATTCAGGTTGCAAACCTCACCACCCCGGATCAATATTTCCACCTTCTAAGAAAACAATCTCTTCAGGAAAACAAGAAACCGCTGATTATTATGTCTCCAAAAAGCTTGCTGAGACATCCTCAGGCTGTTTGCAATGTTGAACAACTTGCAACTGGTGCCTTCAGGTCGTTCATCGGTGATGAAAGTGTTGAAGATACCTCAACGATAGACAGAATTGTAATTTGCTCTGGCAAGGTTTACTATGATCTTCTTAAAGCGAAGGAAGAAAAAGAGAAGAACAATATAGCCATTACACGTATGGAAATGCTCTACCCGCTGCCTGATAAAGACGTGAAAAACTATCTTACTGAATTAAGTAAGGTTAAAGAGATTGTTTGGTGCCAGGAAGAGCCTAAAAATATGGGATCCTGGACATATGTAATGCCAAGACTTACCGATCTTCTTGGAAAAGGGCAAAAATTGAGGTATGCCGGGCGGCAATCTTCAGCTTCGCCTGCAGCCGGCCAAAAGAAAATACACGATGCCGAGCAGGAACGTCTTCTGAATGAAGCCCTTGATTAATGAGGGCTTCTTTTTCTATTTATTAGCGTAACCCGTTTGGCAGGCCTTTACAAATACGGCTTACAGCATCGTGGCTATGTAGACTTTCAAGATGTGCACAGCGTACAACAAAGTCTCTGATTCGCTCATCTTTGTTGAGTTCATCATAAAGCAATCTTGCAGCATCCTCCACAAACTTTTGATAGGCTCCATTCAGCTCTGCAAATGCCTGTTCATCTTCCCTTTTTACCATAACCTGTGTTTCCGTTTTAAGAGCTTCGCGGCTCATTTCAACCAGATCATCAATAAACAGTTCACTATTTAGCTGAACAGTTATATTAGCTACACTCCTCTGGCTATGTGGAATAGCAGCAACATCACGTGTTTCACGGGCGTGTTCTGCGAGTTCATAGCTGCATGGACAAGCTGAACTATACACAAATTCAAGATGAACATAACGGGTAAAATTATTGTATTCATCAAGTTTTCCTTCAAATGAAACGCTGTAGTACTGGTAGCCGTACATTCCGGATCTCAGGCTCTCTTTCAGCATAGGGTAGTTAAAAGATAATTTCAGGAATGCACTTCTGCTGTCAAGATCTTCTTTGTAAGCTTTTAGAAGGTCATATAATTTATCAGGATGCATCACATCATCATGAAACTTATAGAATGTTCTCATGATGCGGCTCATGTTAATTCCCTTCTTGCCTGCATCAAGCCCAACATAACCATCTACACTGGTTTCAAGAGTTAAAAGGTCTCCTGATGGTGTTGGGTACTTCAATGGCAGTTTAAAGTTAGAAATACCTACCTGCTGGATTGGTACGTTGGCACCCTCAATTAGTGAAGCCGGGCCGTTCTGCAGATCCGGCAGACTATCTTTGTATTCTTTAGTTACCACAAAAGTGGGGTCATAAAATCGTTTAACGTTTGTTGAAATCATAAGTAATTCAGTTTCAAAATAATTTAGCGTACCCGATCAGGACAATATTCAGCTATGTTTCGTTCGGTTTCAAAAAGCTTAACCGAGTAAAGTTTGGAATTTTCACTGGCCGCTTCTTCAATTTCACTACGTAGTTCATCAAAAAAAGCTTTTACAAGATTCTCGGATGTGGGAATAATATTATTTAAGAACGGTACTTCGAGATTAAGATTTTTGTGATCACAGGGATCGAGAATTTTCTCTTTTATGATAGACTTCAGCTTACCAAGATCAATCACATAGCCTGTTTCCTGATCCGGCTGGCCGGCAACCGTTACCTCAAGTACATAATTGTGACCATGCCAATGCTGGTTATTGCATTTACCAAAAGCCTGCTTATTCCATTCGTCTGATTTGTTGGGATTATGCAAACGATGTGCAGCGTTGAAGTGTGTTTTTCTTGTTACGTAAATCATAGGTTTTTAAATATTGAACTTCTCTAACAAAGCAAATGTCAAAACGGTTCCGTTTTACATTATTGATGCGCCACTACGCAGCTAAGGTGATTTGCAAAAATGAGCTTCTAAAACGAAAAAAGTCCTCACTTGCATCAAATGAGGACTTTATCGGAATTTTCTGCAACTAACTGTAGTGTACGTTACTTAGCTACATCATTATTTTCAGCTTCAGGCTCAGACTTTTCATGTTCATTAGCCTCAGCCAAACTTTTTTTATTCTTCGATGCTGATGCACCATTTGTTTTAGGAGCCTCCGAGGTGCTGCTTTCGAATATACCCTCGGGATAGTTTCCGCTTGGTCTGTCACCGAGCATTTCCCTCAGATCAATATGGTTTAGTACTTCTTTTTCAAGAAGCGTTTCAGCCATCTCTTCAAGCTTACTTTTATGCTTATTCAGAAGGTCGAGTGTTCTCTTGTAATTTCTCTGTATGATATTCCGTATAGCCTGATCAATCTTTTGTGCAGTACTTTCAGAGTACTTTTTATTGAAACCATAGCTATTTTCGGGGCTGTTTGAATCCTTCAAGGACAGATAACCAAGTTCATCACTCATCCCAAATTCGGCAACCATAGCAAACGCCATGTTAGTAATGCGTTCCAAGTCATTCTGAGCACCTGTAGATATTTTTCCGAAAATAATCTCTTCAGCAACCCGGCCTCCAAGAAGAGCACAAATTTTATCTTCCAACTCTTCAGTTGTCATCAGAAAACGATCCTCAAGCGGTGTCTGGAGCGTATAGCCGAGCGCAGCAAAACCACGCGGCACAATACTTACCTTTAGAACCGGATCAGTATATTTCAGCATCCATCCTACAATTGCGTGCCCCGCTTCATGGTATGCCACAATCTTTCGTTCGTCCGGACTAATAAGTTTATTTTTCTTCTCAAGTCCGGCCACAACACGTTCAATTGCATCTTGAAAATCTTCCATCTCAACCTTCTCTTTATCGCGCCGCGCCGCAAACAGGGCTGCCTCATTGCAGAGATTAGCAAGCTCTGCACCAGCAAAGCCCGGTGTTTGTGAAGCAAGTACTTTAAGGTCGATATTCTCTGCCAGCTGTAATTTTTTGGAATGAACTTCGAGTATTTGCATACGGCCTTTCAGATCCGGTTTATCGATCATGATCTGTCTGTCGAAGCGCCCCGGCCTCAGTAGTGCAGAGTCGAGAATGTCGGGTCGGTTTGTAGCTGCCATAATGATAACACCCTTATCAGAGTTGAAACCATCCATTTCGCTTAGAAGCTGGTTTAGTGTATTTTCTCGTTCATCGTTTGAACTCATCGCCATACCGCGCCCACGAGTACGTCCAATAGAGTCTATTTCGTCAATAAAGATGATACAAGGAGCCTTCTCTTTGGCCTGTTTGAAAAGATCCCGTACCCTTGCAGCACCTACACCAACAAACATTTCAACGAAGTCAGAGCCACTTAATGAGAAGAATGGAACATCAGCTTCACCGGCTGTAGCCTTAGCTAACAATGTTTTTCCGGTTCCGGGCGGGCCTACAAGGAGAACACCCTTAGGCAGGGTACCACCAAGCTTGGTAAATTTCTGCGGGTTACTTAGAAATTCTACAACTTCCTCTACTTCTGCTTTTGCTTCGTGCAGCCCGGCTACATCTTTAAATGAAACTTTACTCTCTGTCTGTTTATCGTAAAGAGATGCTTTGTTTTTCCCGATGCTAAGTACCTGCTGTCCTGGGTTCATTCTTCTGAGAATAAAGATCCAAAAGGCAATGATCAGCGCTATTGGTATAAGCCAGATAAATATTCCGCTGAACCAGTTTTCTTCAATTCGAACATCATATACAACGCCATGTTCATCAAACAGAGACCGAATCTCGTCGCCTTCAAGCATGGTTGTTGTGAATCTGCCTGTACTACCTTCTGCTCTTTCCCAACGGCTTTCAGTTGGTTGCGGTCGTTCAACAATGCCCTCCTCAAATGCTTTCTCTGAGAATGTACCTTCAACCTCAACATTATTTATGATGGTTATTTCCTCAATAAACCCCTCTTGCACGAAAGTGAGAAATTCACTGTATTTAATTCGTTCTGATGATTCTCCGGGTACAAAATAGAGGTTAAAACCTATAAGTAGCAGAAAGAGTACTAAATATATCCAGATTGGAAAACGTGGAGCTTTCTTTGCTCCTTTATCTTTTTTATTAGATGCTTCTTTTTTCGACAAATTTCTTTTCGACATTTCTAAAGTTTATGTAACAAAATAGCCTTTAATATACGGTTTTTTTAACTAATCTGAATCAGCCACAGTTCACAATTAAGATCGGCCAGGCAAAAGATTAACGATAAAGAGTTGAGATTATGCAGAATCAAATATCTATTTCAATTGATTCACCCTCGCCTGTATTTATACGAAACTCACTTTTGTTCTCAGTCATTCTCCCGATTACTGCAAAATCGTCAAAATTAGCAGCTAAACGCTCTACGTCTTCTTTTTTAAGAGTGAATAACATTTCGAAATCTTCACCCCCGTAGAAAGCGTATTTATCCACATCTTCTTTCATCTCATCTGCAACCTTACGTGTTTCCATTGAAATTGGCACTGCCGGACTAAAGAGCTCAACACCCCAGCCAGATTGAACAGCAACTTGCTTACAATCTGCTAGTAAGCCCTGTGACAAATCAATAAGTGCTGTTGGCTTTAGGTTTGCCGATTTAAGTACTTTAATAAAATCCATTCTTGCAGCAGGTACAAGTTGGCGTTTAACTACATATTCATAGCCCTGCAGATCAGGTTGGAAATATTGCTCTTCATTCGATTTCCAATATTCTTTTTCACGCATTAAAATTCGCAATCCTGCAAGTGCACCACCAAGATCTCCGGTTACGCAAATTGCATCATCTTTCCCGGCACCATTTCTATAAATAATCTTTTCACTCTTAGCAAAACCTACCACAGTCACCGAAATAGCAAGAAATTGGTGGGATGCTGTTGTATCGCCGCCTGCGAGCACGCAGTTATAGTCTTTGCAAGCAGCATCAACGCCTCTGTAAAATTGTTCTATCATTTCAACCGAATATTTATTCGGAATCGCAATATCCGTTAGAATTTGAACAGGTTCGCCATTCATTGCGTAAACATCACTCACAGCAGCTGTTACTATCTTATACCCCAAATGATGTAAAGGGTGATAGGTCAGATCAAAATGGACACCTTCTAGAAAAATTTCAGATGATGTTAACACAGCTTCAGTTTCATCAACTAATTGAACAGACGCATCATCACCTATCCCTTTACTGATCTCTTTTCTGCGGTTGCCTCCGTAAGTCTTGATTTTATCTATCAGTGATGTAAAACCTATCTCCTGAATGGATTGAAATGTTTTCTCTTTCATAAACTATTTTCATCTATAAATAAAAAAAGGCATTGCATGATAGTGCAGATGCCTTTTTTAAACTAATTGATTAGCGGATTTCTACAATTGTCTTCTCGTAGAGTAGTTAATTCTAAGTGTTCCGGCGTGTCGAAGTTCCTGTTGAACATCCGTAACTATACCGAATTCAGAATCTCTGTCAACCCTCAGAGATACAATAAGCCTTGGCTGTTCCATTAGCTTATCGTACATAATATTTCTAATTGCATTTATGTCATCAACAAGAGCATCGTCAATCTGTACGCGTGTTTCACCTAATCTGCCGCCGCCTAAACGCTCGGGGCCTATATAAATGTAACTTACTAATCGCTTTTGCTCTATTTTCTCAATGTTTTCAGCTACAGCATAATCTATCTGCACCTGAAGTTCTACTTCACGCAATACAGTTGTAACCATGAAGAAGATGAGAAGCATAAACACTACATCGGGCATAGCTGATGTAGGTACACCCTGCTTTGTATTTGCTTGTTTCTTTTTAAATTTAGACATAAATATTATCCTTCATCGGGCTCTGCAATTGAAATTTTCTTAGGATACATTTCCTGTATCTCTGCTCGCCTTTCACTACCCTGTGAGAGAGAACTAAAAGGAACACCAAATCTTTCCATGGAAGCAGCATGGCGTAATTCTTCGTACGCTCCCATCACTTCATCAAGCATGTCGATGTAAATATTATACGGTGTTCTTCTATCAGTTTTTATTGAAACTATGGCATCATCCGGAGATTCTGATAATTCAGGATCAACACCACGGTTAGAAATAAACTCTTTCACACGTTCTCGTACCGTGGCTATTGCCGCGGGTTGTTCGTTTATTAGAACCATTCCACGCTCGTTAACAAGAATGTTCATAAGATTTCTTTCACGGACTGGCGGTGGCTCAATGTCGTCAGGTATTGGAGGCAGAACTAATCCAATACCTGTATCAACATCGATTGTCGTCACAACGAGGAAGAATATCAAAAGCAGGAACGCGATATCAGCGAGTGATGACCCATCAATATCACCGGATTCTCTTTTTCGCTTTCTATTCAGCATGTTGTTATCTCATTTAGAATTTAAAAGTACCACGTGTGCCGGTAACAAAAATTGAGACTATCATGAGCCCAATCATTACAACCATTGTTGCAACACCGGCTTGGTCAAACGACCCTGACAATGCATATGTTGCTACAAAAATAATCACCGGTACAATCATAACGGCAATTCTTTTAAATTCTGATTTGCCATTTATAATGTTGCGGATACCTGATATAATGATACCCACAACTCCAATTGCTATCAGTGCCATTGCCAAGCCAACTGCTAATGTATCAACCATAATTCTTTTTGTTTGATTTAATGTTTCAGTGCAGTTGTGGCTTATGCTTCGTCAGCTGGTGCGCTATCTTCCGGTACGATTTGCTTGCCTTCTTTGAGAAGAACGATAGAATCAATAAGCGTGATAGAGCTCTCTTCCATATCGGATATTAGCCTGTCGATCTTGGATACACAATAGTTATAGCCAATCTGAAGAATAATACCGGAAAGAAGACCACCTGCTGTGGTTAAAAGTGCAATTTTTATACCACGGGCAACAAGGCTTGGAGAGATGTCTGCAGCAGCTTCGATGGCGTCAAACGCCTCGATCATACCTACTACTGTACCAAGGAACCCGAGTAGTGGTGCAATTGCAATGAAGAGTGAAAGCCAGACAAGGCCTCTTTCGAGAAAGCTCATTTCGATTGAGCCATAAGTTGTAATTGCCTTCTCAGCTGCATCGATGCCTTCATCGGCACGCATTAAACCTGCTTGAAAAACAGAAGCTACCGGGCCTCGTGTTTTTGCGCATAGTTCTTGTGCAGCAGGGATGCCACCTTCCTGTAGGGCTTGCTGTACTTCGAGTACAAATTTTCTTGTGTTGATATCTGCCAGGTTCAAGGTAATGATACGTTCGAGGAAGATAGCCAGACCTAATACAAGGGCTATCAACACAGGCCACATAAATTCACCACCTTCGTTAAACTTTTCTACTAATACATTAAAAAAGCCAGCATCAGCCCCAGCTTGAAGAAAAAAGAGAGCTAAAGATGAAGTCATACGATTACTCCGCGTTATGTTTTGGTTATGAGCTTAAATT
>REDS01000210.1 GCA_007693395.1 Balneolaceae bacterium
TTTCGTTGAAAAATATATGTACATTGTTTTACCCACAAACTTTCCTGTAGAACCATATTAATAAAGGTGATAGGTAGGTTTCAGGGTTTGGTCTGAAGATGGTAAATTCGGGCCCGGCATTTTAACTATTGATAATTTTAAGGTCGTCTCGCCACCAACACCTCAACCCTTAATACTATCTTATGGTTTTACTGTAGTAAATGAAACTGCTTCAGAAGATCTAACCTTTGTAAACAATGGCACGGTTGAAATTGAAATCACATCGATTAACACTCCCTCAGAAATTTCAACCAGTTTTAGTGCACCAGTTACTTTGCAGCCCGGGCAACACGAAAGCGTAACATTCGATTTTTCTCCATCTAGTGAAAATATCAACTATAGTAACTTCTTCACCATCAACTATACTGTTGATGGAACTTCTGACAGCAGAGAAGTAGACATTGCAGCAACCATTGTTTCAGAAGAAGAATTTGAGAACACTTTTATCTATGAATTTGAAGATTTAACACTTGAAAGCGGAGAATACCAATTAATCTCAGAGGGAGGCATCAGCGGGAATGTAATTCTTGTTGCACCTGATTTCGTACATACAAATGAACAAGATTTTTTTTCAATTACCGACCTTGCCATTTTCTTCACGCGCGAACCTGATTTTGACTCTGAAATTGTAGTTCAGATTGGTGGCGATGAAGAGACTGATTATGAATCTTTGATACGTTACAATTGGGATGAAGACCAAGCTACCGAAGATGTAGCCCGGGTTATTACAACAAGAGAAATAGATCCTTCCCTCAACCTTTCATCACTTACCATGTGGGTTGTTAATGCTTTCGAAAACGTTGGCAACCCAACTGGCACCTGGAACGGCCGTATTGCTTTCTTAAATGCAGAAGAACTTATTGCCAAACCATTTGTAAACAATCGAATCAACGATGAAGGCTGGTACATTTTCTCCAGCCCGAAAGTGTACACCTCCATTGAAGAACTGTTGGATGGTTTATGGACACAATGCTTTGACGGTGTTTATAACCAGTCGTCTTTTTGTGATAACATCCCCGCCGGCCAAACCACAAGTGCTAATGTAATTACGTACAATGGAGGAGATAATGTTTGGCAAGCTGTTGAATCTGCAGATGGACTCATTCCTCCCGGCACTGCCATTGCCACTTATGTCTATGAAACTCAGGATCCATTAGGTTCACAGGCAGCCACTGATTTTGGTTCTTTTTCAATTGATTTGAACGGCTTCCCATTCATCAACGATCTTACTGTTAATATTGCACAAGATCAGTTCAAGTTGTTGGGTAACCCCTATGATTTTTCAATCTATCTGCAAAATGTAACCTCAGGAGATTTTAACAATATCACTGGTATAGTTTACAGGCTCAATGATGGGGCCACAGGATATGATACCTATGACGTTACCGCACCAAGCGGATCATTCGAAATTAATACCTTCGATGGCTTTTTTGTAGAGTCAGATGGAAGCAACTCTTCTTTTACCTTTTCCACTTCTCTTGGTGACCCAACAAAACAACAACCGCTGGCTGAAGAGCCTGCATTCGTTCACCTCCATCTTGAAAATGAGTATGTGTCGGCAAAAACATCATTCCGAATTGTTGATGGTGCAGGGCCACACAGGCCCGGTGCCCGCTATCTCACTCCGCCGGCAACACCGCACATCAGTATGGTCAGCCACTTAGACGACGACCATATGATTGTTCGGTACCTACCATCCGGGCTGACGGATGATATTACGATCCCGATATCCATCAACAGCCGCTATGAAGGCTCCGTAATAATACGGTCTGAAATTACCACAAGTGTACCTGCCGATTGGGGTTTTGTACTTTTTGATCATCTGACCGGTAACAGGTACAACCTGCGTGATCAAAACCTTCCTGAAATTGAAATCAGTGAAATGGATGGTATTACAGAACGATTTGAGCTTCATGTAACTCCATTTTCTGATGAAATTGGCGGCACGGGGTTACCGTCTGACTTTGCACTTGCTCAAAACTATCCAAACCCGTTCAATCCGGCTACAACCATACAGTACGAATTACCACAAGATACCGAGGTACGCCTGGATGTATTCAGTATCGAAGGGCGGCAAATATCTACTCTGGTGAATAACAGGCAGCCTGCAGGCACGCATAATGTTTCGTTTGATGCGTCCAACCTTGCAAGTGGCATCTACATTTATCGCTTACAGGCCGGCCAGCTGGTGCTTACCCGGAAAATGGTACTGTTGAAATAGATAGTTATATTTCATACCTCGTTACCATTACATAATAACTTTTCAGATTTTTATGAATCGTCCAATCACTAAAGAAGATCCTTATAAACTCTGCTTTGTATGCCTTGGCAATATATGCCGCAGCCCAACCGCTGAGGGAATTTTTCAGCATCTTGTAAATGAAAGGGGCCTGCAATCCTATTTTTATGTCGATTCATCGGGCACATCCGCTTATCATATTGGTGAACCGGCCAACAGCAAAAGCCAGTGGGTGGCCAATCAACAAGGTGTGCAGCTTCACTCTAAAGCCCGCAGGTTTGATTCGGCCGATCTGGAAGAGTTTGACCTGATCCTTGCCATGGACAGTGAAAACTACCGGAATATTTCCAGTTTGGATAAAAATGGCACCTATTCCGATAAAATCAAAATGATGCGTGAATTTGATCCACAACCGGATGACCGAGATGTTCCCGACCCTTACTATGGAGGCATGGATGGTTTCCAGAATGTATTTGATGTGCTTAAAAGAAGCTGTGATGAATTACTGAACCGGCTTGAGCCTTTAATCGAAAAGTCCTCATAGAAAGGCGTTGGTTTTCACTGATCCAAACTTTTGCATCTATTGGTTTTAACCACCAAGAGCGCGAAGATACGCAAAGGGGTTTCTTATCTAAGCTCTGGCCCTGAGAATCCTTGGTGATGCTTTGCGGCCATTGCGGTTCCCACCCCTCAGGATTTTGCCCTATTTTTTTAACCACCAAGAGCGCGAAGCAACGCAAAGGGATTTTTTTTTTAACATGAGTTCGATATAAGAATTTGGAAAAAGCGTCTCTCCTTCCGCCTTAGGCGGATGGGGCCGGGGGTGGTTACAGCTCTCAGAGTGGGGCTACCAGCTGGGAAATTAACTCAATGACCTGTTCAAACCACCCCTAAATCCCCTCCTTGAAAAGGAGGGGACTTTTTGGTTGCCAAATTCAAAGATTTTATCCCGAACTCAGGTTATTTAAGCTCTGGTACTGAGAATTCTTTGCGGCCATTGCATTTTCCTGAATCCCAGAGTATGTACTGAAACACTATAAATCGTATAAAATGATTTGTACTTTATGTAAAGACAGTCACATACCCACATCCCTATGATCCCCGAATCCATACTCCTGCATTTAAAAACAACAGCAGGGATAATCGTCAGTCACTCTCAACCTGCCGGAGGGGGGAGCATCAACAGCGCTGCCAGGCTCGATACCAACAACGGGCGTTATTTCATAAAATGGAATCAGGACGTCTCCACTGATTTTTTTCAAAAAGAAGCTGAAGGGTTACAAACACTTCGGGATGCAAATCACCCGCTTCGGGTCCCGGCTGTGCACTCAGTTTTGAATCCTTCACAAAATTCGCCCGGTTATCTGCTGATGGAATATATCGAAGAGAACAGAGACGGCGATTCCCGGCGTTTTGGAGCTGAGCTTGCTAAACTGCACAGCAATCATTCCGAGAAGTTCGGATTTCATTCAGACAACTACATCGGCAACCTGCCTCAAAGCAACAATCAACACAAGAATTGGAATGATTTCTTTATAACTGAACGGCTGGAGCCACAATTGACCCAGTCGATAAATTCAGGGAAAGTGAATAGTTCTGTGAAACATAATCTCAACAGGCTTGAAGCCAGGCTGGATGAACTCATCCCGCCCTGTAAACCGTCCCTGCTGCATGGCGATCTTTGGGGAGGTAACTATCTGTTCGATATGGATGGAAATGCCATATTGATCGATCCCGCTGTTTACTACGGGCATCCAGAGGTTGATCTCGCCTTTTCTACCATGTTTGGTGGCTTCTCAGACAACTTTTATCGTGGATATGAATCGGTTTCACCATTGGCACCCGGTTTTGAAGAACGCATACCCATCTATAATCTTTACCCGCTGTTAGTTCACGTTAATCTTTTTGGGGGATCTTACACAAGGCAGCTCCATTCTATTCTGCGTAAGTACAAATAACAGCATAAAGTACTTTTAGCTCTATTGTATTTTTTAATTCGATATTTGATGAGTTATCGCTATGTAACCACGTCGAAATTAAAAATATCTATAAAAACCAAATACTAATTATTAAAATATTTCAGTAGTGTTCGGTAAAAGATAAAAAGAAGAGGGAAACTCTTTCGAATTTCCCTCTTTTGGTTAAGTTGTGTTTTT
>REDS01000211.1 GCA_007693395.1 Balneolaceae bacterium
CTCGGCATGCAACCTGTGAATGTACGCAACCCGTCGAATCCGGTACACCCCCAAATTGGTCTGATACATCAACATGTAAAAGAACATTGCTGTAGTTCGTACAGCTCTACAATATAACGAATTTTCACGGCAAAACGTATTCCCGGCGGAACGGATTAAAATCAAAGAAAAGTTACATCTTAGCATAACAATCAGGCATTAAATTCGTGTAATATATTCTGGTATCAATCATAAAATAAAGAGCTCATTTTCGTTGAAATTACAGCACATACTAATCATCCCTCTCTTACTGCTACTGTTTGATACCGCTTTTGGCCGGCAGAATGCATCCGTAAATGGCTACATTAGCGACAGCCGTACGGGAGAAACGCTACTCATGGCCAATGTTGCTCTGCTCGAAATCAACAGAGGCACATCATCCAACACATCCGGGTATTTCACCATTACAAATATAGAGCCCGGCAGCTATACACTGGTTGCTACGTATATTGGCTACCGCCGTTTTGAGCAGGAAATTGTACTTGAGCCGGGGCAGAACCTGCGCATCAACATCCAGCTGATTCCGGAAAGTGTAGAAATGGACGCTCTGATTGTTGAAGCCGAAGCTGATCGCGAAGAGCAGCGTAATATCGGTACAGCACAGGTTTCGATGCAGCTGATTAAAGACCTGCCATCCGTAATTGAACCGGATGTTTTTCGATCTGTTCAACTCCTTCCCGGTGTAAAAGCTGCATCAGATTTTTCAAGCGGACTCTACGTAAGAGGCGGCAGCCCGGATCAAACCCTCATTCTTCTGGATGAGACTACCGTTTACAATCCAACCCACTTTTTCGGGTTTTTCTCCACATTTAACCCCGATGCCGTTAAAGATGTACGCCTCTACAAAGGCGGTTACCCTGCCCAATATGGCGGCCGGATAGGGTCGGTGCTTACGGTTTACAACAAGGATGGTAACCGTATTGAAAATCAGGGAACGGTCAGCCTGGGCCTGCTTGCATCACGTGCCTCTTTTGAGGGGCCTTACAGCCGGGGTTCGTATATGCTGGCTGTACGCAGGTCTACCATTGAGCCTGTTCTCGCCGTGCTTCGCCAAAGCATTGATGGTGCGCCGGACCTGTTTTACTTCTACGACATTAACGGAAAAGTCAATTTTGATGCAACCGAGAACGATCGTTTCTCCCTCGCCTTCTACGCAGGTAATGACAATGTGGCCATTCCGTTTCAGGATGATGCAAACATTCGGCTTAAATATGGTAATCAGACGGTTAGTGCTCAATGGCGCCGCATTTTTAATGATAAAGTATTTGGCTTTTTTACCGCAACCGGATCCCGATACTTTAATCAACCCAACGTTACGATTGCCGGCACCTCATTCGAAAGAGATAATGATATTTTCGACTTCTCCCTGAAGGCCGACCTGGAATATCTTCCAAATGAATTCCACACCATTTCAGGGGGCTTCTGGGGAGGAAATATGGTGCTTCGATTCAGAGACCGCTTTGATAATGTTGATACATTCAGCAATCGCATTCAGTCTCAATACCTCTCGGTTTATCTGCAAAACAGGTGGCGCCCTTCTGACGAGTGGATCTTTACCGGGGGCCTCAGGCTCAATACCTTCTCTGAAGGAAATTACGTCCGGCTTGAACCGAGAATATCAGCTGAGTATCGTCCCGGTTCGCGCGTGCGGCTACAAGCAGCTTACGGGCGGTACAATCAGTTCCTCACACTCATCTCCAATGAAGCATTCTCCGGGCTCGACATCTGGCTCACTACCGACGAGGGTGTACCCCCTGCCTATGGCGATCAGTTTGTATTGGGTGCAAAAACAGTTCCGCGCAGCGGCTGGGGTTTTGATGCTGAGATCTACTACCGCACCATGCGCGACCTTTTTGAGCTTGATCCATTCGTGACGGATGCCGCGGGGCTTGACTACGCGGAACTTTTCCGATTTGGTGAGGGATACGCTTACGGAGTTGAGCTTTTTCTCGAGAAGCAGCGCGGCCCTGTAACCGGCTTTCTGGGGTACACCTATAGTATCACCCGCAGAAAATTCCCGGGTTTTAATGCACCAATTTTGGATGATCCGGCCCGTGCCCGTTTTTATCCGCCAAAATACGACCGTACACACGATGTAAATCTCACTGCAAATTACCAGTTATCCTCCCGCTGGAGCACCAACGCTGTATTTAGTTATGCTACCGGACAATCCTACACAGAGCCTCTGGGAAGAACGCAATTTGCAGACATTCCCTGGGCCAACTCTGCACGAGATGCGTTCACAATTGGCAACCTGAATGCGTCACGGCTTCCATCCTATCACCGGCTCGACATCGCTTTTACGCGATCTGGGCGCTTTTTCGATCTTGGTGATGCGGAGTGGCAATTTCAAATCATTAATGTTTATTCAAGAAGAAATGTATGGTTCTACAACTACGATTTTGATGAAAACCCCATCGTTCGCAACGATGTAAACCTGCTGCCGATTATTCCATCCGTATCTTACACTGTAAACTTTTGATATATCCATGAAAACATTCTCTGCTCTGTTCCTCCTCTCACTTTTTCTGCTTGCGGGGTGCAATAGCTACCAGCAGGATGACTATGAAGAACTGGTAGTCATTGAAGGGTATGCTGTTGCAAACAGACCCCTGCCGCACATTCGTGTCTCAAAAACATTGCCTGTAGACAGAGAATACAACTTATCAGAGGCAGCCATTACCAATGCATTGGTACAGCTGGTTTTACTGGATGAAAACGGCAATGATGAAGAGATTTTCCCTTACAACTTTTCTGAGTATTTTGATCGATTTTACGTTCCATCAGCCGAAGCTATGGAGCATACCGTTCTGCCCATGCGTACCTATCGTCTGGATGTTTCATTCAACCACAGAGATGAAATTATAAGAGCGTACACCACGGTTCCCGATCAGGTTAAAATTATTGGAGATGTTGAAGACTTTATCGTTTATCAATCGGATGAACAGCTCGAAATTTTAATAGCTGAAGGCAGGCGTACTCAAAAGCAAAGTGTCTATGTATTCAGTGCAATAGCTCAGAACCCGGTCGTGGAAAACCTAACTCCATTTTTTAGGGCATCGGTTGATGACGGAAATATTGAACTGGTTGATCTGATTAATAATGCATCCGGTTTGATTAATGAGGGAAATTTTCAACGAAATGAAGATGGATCGGTAACCTTGCGCTTTCCATGGATCGGTGTAGCCTTTTTTGGCCCCAACCTTGTTGTAACCAGCTCTGTTGATACAAACCTTGATGCCATTGTGCGCTCTCAACAACTTCAGCTTGGCGGCTCTACGCTGCCTCCCGGCGAAATTCCCAACCTCATTTATAATGTAGAGGGTGGAATTGGTGTGTTTGGCAGCTTATCAAGTGATACAGCCAGAACCAACTTTGTTCGACCGTCCGGTTTTTGAGAGATATTGATATCCGGCGAAAGCCTCTCCGGCTCTCGCACTGGATTTATATATCTCTTTGGCTCAATTTATTCGAAAGGCACAGCCGAAAACTCTTCACTAACAACTTCTATTTCGCCTGCTACCTCATTGGTTTCGTTGTCAAGGGCAACCGCAGTAAAACTAAACGTACCGCTAACCTGATCGGCCGAAGACTCATTTATTTCCAGTGTTCCACCCGTATCACCATGCTTGGTTGAATATTCAGTACCTCCCGCAGCTTCGGATTGTAAATCGGTATATACGGACATAAATTCATCATCGGCTATAGGACTACTTCCAATTTCGTAAACTCCGGGAGAAGGCTGTTCTGTTCCTTCAGTATCTATTTTTGAGATAACAAGGGAAAATGTTTGTGCGCCTCTGTCTGTAAATGAAATTTCCCAGGAAGTTCCATCGCCAACTGAACCAAATTGTGCAATTCCTTCCACATTTGCCTCAATATCACCGGTGACGGAAAATTCTACATTTCCAAGATCGTCTAAATCAGGACCCGTGGAAACATCATCCGAGCAAAAAGTGAGTGTAAAAGCGAGCAGAATAGATATACTAAAATAATGAAGTTTCTTCATGATAGTTTTAATCTTACTTTGATGATAATTAATGAGTTACCGAGATAACATGTAAACGTATCCTCAATTTGATGGCAATTCCAAATCATTTCAGCAGATGCAAATCCGCTCATTTTCTACATTCAAAGAGAGTACTCATTTATCACGTTGTGTAAAATAAATGCTCCCACTCTTCAGATAATACACTAATGGAAGTACACTTGACTTACGAAAAGACAAATTTAAACTGATGATTCCATTTATGGTTAAAATGAACTCATAACATTTAATAATATTATACTTATGCTTGATGACTGAACATAAAAAATATTATGAGAAACAAAAAAAGCCTGAGGTTCTGCTCAGGCTTTTTAACAACTTGAA
>REDS01000095.1 GCA_007693395.1 Balneolaceae bacterium
AATGCTTCTTCCATTCGTCAGGCCACATGAAGTGGTCAGACGAGGCCATGGGATCGTCTGACGATTGGATTTTTTTCATCGGCCATCCGCAAAGCGGATTTGTTTCTTCATCTAAACCTGATCATCGAATAGAATCCGGGTTAACTTTTTGAGCCGGATCACAGAGAGGCAGTACTGCCGGCTCAACAATAAACGACAGAAAAATCTCGGGAACCTGTAAAATCTGTAACTCATTCACACATTCCTGTAATGTGCAGTCTTTCTTTTCTTTATACAATTAAAATCACAATTAACATTAACTATCACTGAATTAATATGACTGCTCAACACAGAATACTCATTGTTGAAGATGATTACTTCCAATCTCATGTATTGAAAGTTATGCTAACCAAGTTGAATTATAATGTTGTTGGAGTGGCAAGATCAGGAGAAAGTGCCATCACCATGGCAATTGATTTAAAACCTCATCTTGTGATGATGGATATTTCTTTAAAAGGCGAGATGGATGGTATAGAAGCAGCAAAGAAAATGAGTGCAATAGCAGATCATATTGCACTTATTTTCGTCTCCGGCTATACTGATGAATCTCACAGAAACAGAATGGAACAAACAGAATATGATTCGTTTCTATCAAAACCGATTAACAGAGAAATTCTGTCGGAGGCCCTTGAAAACAGTTTTTCAAAAATAGCTTACAGAATTTCACAAAATGGCATGATTAACATGTAAATAATTCTCTACAGCAGTTTCTATGCAGATTATGAAGTTTAGCTTCAGGATTAAATGAACTGTCTGAAAGTTTTAAATTTTAACCATATAAACCATGAAACCATATCAAAAAGTATTAATAGCTGAAAGTGACCACGAACAATCACGCGTCATTACATCTTATGTTGAAAGGCTTGGATACAATGTAGCCGGGGAAGCAGATACAGTTGAACAAACCATTAAAATGGTAGTTGAATTGGAGCCGGACCTTGTGATGATGGATATATCTTTGCCCGGTGAAATTAACGCAATTGAAGCCGTAGCCGTTTTGAAAAAATATATAAATATACCATTCATTTGTTTTGCCAAGAGTTTTGAAGATTCTCTGATCTTAAAATTTAAAGAAGTAAATGGCAATGATGAATTGTTAATCATGCCAATCGATTTTGCTACTCTGGAAGAATTTCTTTCCAAGTATTCCCAATTAATCTATGTAGGTAATGAAAAACTCACTTGAAAATAGAAGATGAATTGATTGTGAATCGTACGGTTTACAAAATGGATACCCAAGAGAGAAGTTAAAGAGAACTATAAAACTGGCGTCAGAAATTTGTGGTACGTCTGTTTTGGAATTGCAACAGCATATTGAACGGTATGTTAAGCCCCAAGCGGCATTGGTTTTGGCTATTTGTTGAGCAGCATACTCGCCCGGGCTCAGATAATTCAGACTCGAATATGCACGTTTATTGTTATAAAACGATTCAACCTAAAAAAGTCGTTAGCCCTTTTTTGTCCTCCGGGCAAAATTGTCATAGCTCCAATGACAATTTCGGGTTCAATAAATTCAGCAAGTATTTTCTGAAGCTCCTTATCCTACAATACTCTTTCGAACGTGAGTTCGATAAAAGAATTTGGGAAAAGAGTCTCCCCTCCTTCGCAAGTGTTTTGTTTTGAGACATAGGTTACACCCGTTCGGAGACATGGGTAACACTTTCAGGAATGTGTTTCCCATGAAAAATTTTTATAGCCTATCCGGTAAAAAGAAGGGGCTTCCGGGTTGCCAAATTCAAAGAATTTATACAGAACTCACGTTTCGAGGTATTTAACTTTTTGAGCCGGTGCACAGACAGGCAATGGTGCTAAGAAATGGAAATTGAAACGATAAAATCTGTGATATATGTAAAAGATTACAAGTTATGTATACCGCATTTTTTAAAGAAAATGATCACATTTCTGATGTGTGGAACATCCACATATGTACATTAAAGCAATGAGCAATCAGGAATAAAAATGAACCAAACATTGGGCGGAATTTTAAGCATAGCCGGATTGATAGGAATAATATTTTTTGGCTATCAGTACATGCAAGACACAGAATCTTTTTCACTATTTGGAGCAGATATAGCCGTCAGTACGGGAGACTGGATTCCGATCCTGATTTCTGCAATCGTACTTGTAGTAGGTTTGTTTATATATCGATCCAAATAAAGCAGAATCAACTTGTCTTGAAATGAGTTGGATTGTGAGAAGTACATAATCCTCGTTTTAACCGATATGGGATTTAAGAGTATTAGCATCTTTAAGTTTAAATTCTGACCAAAAATGGCAGAAAATTCAAAATTCAAGCACCAAATTTCAACCATTTTCTACCCATAATGCAGGCATCGATATTTTGGAATTTGTGTTTTAGAAAATCCGGTTTATCCGGATAAGGAGTGAACGATGATGAAAACAATGAGTAAAAACGTAATTCTGGCACTTTTAATGGGCCTGTTGGTTTCTGCCTGCAGCATTCAGCGAAGTGCAGTAACCGGAGACAAGCGGGCATACGGCTATAGCTGGGAACAGGAAAAACAGATTGGTGCTGACGCTGATATTCAGATTCAGCAGCATTTTGGATTATACGACAATGATGCCCTTCAACGGTATGTCAATAATATCGGGCAGGAGATGCTGGCTGTAAGCCACATGCAAAGAGAAGATACACCCGCTATCTATAAGGATACGGAGTTTTATTTTCGCCTTTTAGACAGCCCGGTCGTCAATGCATTTGCTTTGCCCGGCGGGTACATTTATGTAACCAGAGGATTACTATCACATCTTGACAACGAAGCTCAGCTCGCCGTTGTGCTGGGGCACGAAATTGGCCATGTTGTTGCACGCCACGCCTCCCAACGGGCTTTTATACAACAAATGAGCCAGATTGCCCTGATCGGGGGAGCCATAGCCGGTGAACATTTTCTGGGGCTTCCCGGAGGAGATCTTCTCGGCATAGGAGGTATGGCGGCACAAATAATGTTTTTGAGTTACAGCAGAGAAGACGAAAGAGAATCGGATCGCCTGGGGGTAGAATATGCAGCTATGCAGCGTTATAAATCTGCCGAAGGAGCTCAATTTTTTAAATCGCTTGAACGGATGTCTGCCCAATCGGGGCAAAGTATCCCTAATTGGCAGTCAACGCACCCCGACCCGGCTGAAAGAGCAACATCCATCCCTGAACTTGCAGAAGAGTGGAGAGTCAAAGGTTATGAGCAGACGATTGTGAATACCGATCAGTACATGGGCATGCTCAATAACATGATCTACGGCGATAACCCCCGGGAAGGGTTTACACGAGGCGGCACGTTCTATCACCCGGATTTGAAATTTCAATTCTCCTATCCGCAAGGGTGGCAATTAATTAATCAGCGATCGCTCGTAGCTGTGGTCAATAGCGATCAAAATGCGGTTTCAATTATGACGCTGGATAACGAATCGGCGGGTGCAGAGGCCTCGGTGAATGAGTTTTTAAACCAGGATGGGATCACCACTGCCGGTAAGTCAGGTATAACCAGTAGAGGGCTTCGCGCTTTCCATGCTGAGGCTACCGGGCAAACCCAGGACGGAGTCGACCTTAAATTTTATCTCTATTCTATAGAGTACGATGGGAAGATTTACCGGTTTATAAACTACACCACTGTTGACAACTATGGAACCTATGGCCCCCGATTTAAAGAGACAACCGGTGGCTTCAGGCAACTGACAGATTCAGGCATATTGAATATTCAGCCGGTTCGCCTGCAAACCGTTAAAACCACCCGTTCGGGCACGTTCCGGTCTTTTCTCCCCTCGAATCTCGAAAGCCTTGTCATAAACGTTTCGGCAGAAGATCTTGCCATTATGAACCAGTTGGAGCTTGATGAGCATATCGGGACCGGCACATGGATTAAGATCCCGAGATAGGAAATGGGTATAATATTAGGGATACTTCCCGCTGATAATTATGCTACCCTTTTCTTTGATACGCTTTTAATGCCGCTGCTGGTCATTTTGGTGTTTACCACAGTACAACTTCTTGAAAGCAGCTTCCTCACTCCAAGAATCATTGGATCAAAAGTCTCCAACAATCCATTTATGGCCATTATCGTATTGCTTTTGGGCGCAAAGGCCTGGAGAATAGCAGGTATGATCCTCTCTATACCCCTTATTGGAATCATGAGGATCGGGTTTTCACAAGTTCATGAATTTAAACCCTATGGTTATCTCTTAGTGCATGATTTCATAAATACGGTGTCGTACCGAGTGAGTCGATGCGCGGGGCTTGCAAGGCGCAACAACGAATCAGAGTGTTACTCTGATGAGGAGTTGTAACACCGCAAGTCAC
>REDS01000049.1 GCA_007693395.1 Balneolaceae bacterium
CCGGCAGATTATTCAACTCTAAATAAATTCAAATCGCATGAAAGTTACCTACAAATTAATTGCAGGACTTCTGGTTGCACTATCCTTTCTGCCTGCTTCTGTTTTATCGCAAAACCTTGAAGCATTTGAACAGAACGTAACCGAATTCACTCTCGATAACGGGCTGCATTTCATTGTTGTGCAGAGGCCGGTTGCGCCGGTTGTAAGCTTCGTCACCTTTGTTAATGTTGGTGGTGTGGATGAACCTGCCGGCCACACCGGTATTGCTCATATTTTTGAGCATATGGTATTTAAAGGATCAAAAACTGTTGGTACTACAAACTGGGAAGAGGAGCAGCAGTACATAGATAAAATGGATGAGGCTTATCGGGCGTGGCACCGTGAAAAGTTCAGGCCTGTACCAGATGAAGAAAAAATGGCGTATCACTGGGCAAAGTTTGAAGAGTATAAAGAGAAGGCTTCTCAGTACGTTGTAACAAATGAATTTGATGAAATTATTAGCCGTGAAGGTGCAACCGGACTGAATGCAAGAACGGGTTATGATTTTACTGATTATTTCTACAGCCTTCCGCAAAACAGGGCAGAACTCTGGTTCAGCCTTGAGTCAGACAGATTTCAGAACCCGGTTTTTCGTGAATTTTTCGAAGAGAAAGATGTAATCAGGGAAGAGAGGCGAATGGGTGTAGATTCAGATCCATTTGGACGCCTGCGGGAAGAGTTTGGAAGTATAGCCTTCACAGCTCATCCGTATGGGCGCAGCCTTATTGGCTGGCCTTCCGACATTACGGCCACATCAATCAAGGATACACAAAACTTTTTCGAAACCTACTACACGAACGATAACTTCACATTTGCTATCGTTGGTGATGTAGATCCAGATCAAATGCGTGAATTTGCAGAGATTTACTTTGGAGATATTGAGTCAACCGGTGAAGCTCCGGTTGTTACAACGGTTGAACCTCAGCAAAGAGGTGAACGCCGATTTGTGATTGAGGAAGACTCACAGCCAATTCTTATGATTGGTTATCACACCGTGAGCCAGACACATGAAGACTGGCCGGCTTTGCAGATGCTCTCCTCAATTTTATCTACAGGCCGAACATCGAGGCTATATAGAAGGCTTGTACAAGACGATCAATTAGCACTTGCCGCTCAAACAGCTGTAGGTTATCCCGGCACAAAATATCCGTCCCTGCTTATAGCTTTTGGAATTCCAAATCAGGGAGTATCAATGGATGATCTTGAAAATGCCATCTACGAAGAGATTGAGAAGGTAAAAGACGGTGAGATCACACAAGAGGAACTGGACAGGGCAATTACAAATTCACGTGCCAACCTTGTGAGAAGCCTCAACTCAAATATGGGCCTTGCTATGCAGCTTGCACGCGTACAGGGGCAGCAGGGTGACTGGCGGCGGTTGTTTACCTATGTAGATGACTTGCAAAATGTTACCCTTGAGGATCTTCAGAGGGTTGCCAGCCAATACTTGGTTCGTGAAAACAGAACGGTTGGGCGGCTTATGAACAGAGATGATGCTGCAGCAGTATCCGAGGCGCAATAAGAATTGAAAAAGGAGAATACGATGAAAAAAGTTTTATTACCAACACTACTACTTGCTATTTCACTTCTCAACATTGCAGAAGCGCAAAGAAGCTGGAATGAGATTGAATTCCCGCCATTAAATAGTTTTGATAAACCTGATATTGAAATATTTGAGCTGGATAACGGTATTCGTTTTTATCTGGTTGAGGATCATGAACTTCCGCTTATTAATCTCAGAGTTATGGTGAGAACCGGGGGCGTGCTTGTTCCCAATGATAAAGCAGGGCTAAATAGTATTACAGGCACGGTAATGAGAACCGGTGGTACAACCTCCATATCTGGTGATGATCTTAGCGAGCTGCTTGAAGATCGTGCTGCACGAATGGAAACAAGTATTGGGTTGTCTTCCGGCTCAGCCACAATGAATGTACTTAAAGAAGACTTTGAAGAGCTTCTGCCGGTTTTTGTAGATCTGCTTTCAAACCCTGCATTTCCGGATAGCAGAATAGATCTTGCAAAAACTCAGCAGAAAACATCCATATCCAGAAGAAATGATGAGTCAATACCTGTGGGCCTCAGAGAGTTTCAAAAGCTTATTTATGGTCCCGAATCTGTATATGCCCGCACTACAGAGTATGCAACGATAGATAATATTACGCGTGATGATCTGGTTGATTTTCATGCAAAATCATTTGTTGGCCAAAATATGATGATTGGCCTTGTAGGCGATTTTGATTCTGCAGAAATCAGAGCACATCTTGAGCGTGAATTCAGTGCAATACCTGCTGGTGAAAAGCTTGATCTGAATTTCCCTGAAGTAGATTATGAATTCGTAAGCTCAATTAATTTTGTTGATAAACGCGATGTGAATCAAAGTTTTGTGATGCTTGGCCACATCGGTGGGCTGCGTGAAAACCCTGATTATGCTAAACTCCAGGTTATGAATCGTATTCTCAGCGATGGTTTTTCCGGCCGGCTGATGCGAATCGTTCGCAGCCAGATGGGCCTTGCATACTCTGTATTTGGAGAGTATGGCAGTGGTAACTTTTATCCCGGAATGTTCTATTCCGGTGTGATGACACAAAGCGAAACTACAGCCGAGGCAATTAACGCCATTTTAGATCAGATTAAACGGCTACAAGACGAACCGGTTAGTGAACAGGAATTACAGGATACTAAAGACCGATTTCTTAATTCACTGGTTTTTCAATACACAAGTATAGCCAGCGTATTAAACGAAAGGCTCAGTTTAGATTATGCAGGCCTCGACCCTGATACATTCGACAGGCTTGTTGAAGAGATCCAGGCAGTAGCAATTGAAGATATTCAGCAAGTGGCTCAGCAATATCTGCAGCCAGGTGCCTTGCAAATTCTTGTGGTTGGCAACGGTGCCGAAATTGGCGATCAGCTTGAGCAATTCGGAGAAATAAATGAAGTGGATATTACCATACCTGAGCCCGGCGATGATGAAGAAGCCGTAGCAGGTGATGCTGCTTCAGGAAAAGAGTGGGCTACAAAAATGGCTGCTGCTGTTTTACCCAATGGCACAATTGATGGCGAACTTGTGGTAGAAGCAGATCAATTTATTGAAGTTGCCCCAGGTAACGAGATGGCTATCGGCTTAAAACAAACAACTGATTTCAGCACAGGAACTATTACAGCTGAGGTTGCTGCTCCAATGGGGCAAATTACCATGAAACTTGAAGGTAATGAAGGCGTGATGATGATGGCTGGCAACGAAATGCCAATGCCGGCCGAACAGAGAGACCAACTCCTGGAAGAGTACTATAGAAATCCGGTTTACATTGCGCTGAACTATAATGATATGGATATTGAGTATATAGGCAATGAAGAGATAGATGGCGTTGAATATGTTCACATCAGGCTGAATAATGATTCCACAATTAATCTGTTTCTCGATCCCGAAACTGCTCTGCCTGTGATCACCACATACAGACAGTTCGACCCTATGCAAGGTGCCAGGGTTACTGTTCGGGTGGTTTCTGAAGACTGGACTGAAGCTGACGGTGTTGTACTCCCATACAAGGCAACGGCTTTTTCGGGTGATACTCAGGCAGGCCGAACTGTAATCAATTCACATTCCGTGAATTAAGTATCTGGTTAACACCATTTTTAAAAAGGCTTTGATAGTATCTGTCAAAGCCTTTTTTTATAGAAAATCAAACTACTTCAATCATGGCAATGATACAGGCAGACATTCAACCAGATGAATACGGAGACTATTATGAGGGGTATATCTCTCTAAGCAATAACAAACCACTCGCAGAGCTGTTTAAAAAAAATACTGAGTTTATTGAGACTTTATTTGTCAGGCTTTCCGGGGAGAATGCCCTTTTTCGATATGCAGAGGGCAAATGGTCAATAAAAGAGATGGTTGGCCACATCTCGGATACAGAACGAATTTTCAGCTATCGTGCTCTGAGTGTAGCGAGGGATAAGAACAGAATTCTGTCCGGTTATGATCACAATCTTTTTGTGGAAAGTGCCAATTTTGATTCTCACCCTCTTGATCTACTGCAAAAGCAATACCACGCAGTAAGGCAGGCCACATTAGTTCTGTGTGATTCATTTTCGGAAGATGATCTTCTGAAAAAAGGAGAAGTAAACAGTACTATTTTTTCTGTGAGAGCACTGCTCTATGCTATTGCCGGGCATGAAATGCACCATATAAATATCCTTAATGAGAGATATTTACCTTCCCTCGATCTCTCCCCTACACGTTTGTAACAACAGGCTTCCTTTCGGATAAGATAGCAGACTTAAACGGTTTACTATCAGCAAGTGTATATAGTCGATTCACCAGCTCGTCGATATTTGTAACTTCGCGTATCGTTGTAATATCCTTGCTTTCCAACCACTCCTCAATATGCTGAACAAACTTTGTATTGATTTTTTTCACCACTTTAACACCCATTTTCTTAAGTGCTGCTGCATTGCAAAGCTGCTCGTACTGATTTTTGATAGGGATAACCATTAGCTTTTTACCCAGATACATGGTTTCAGCACAGGTTTCAAATCCACCACTTGTTATAACTCCAAGTCCGCTCTTCATACTTTTAAGGAATGGCTGATTACCAATGGGGCTTATATGCACATTTTCAACAGAAAAACTCTGCTTGCATGCAGGTGAAAAAATGTGCCACTCTACAGATGGAATTTGAACAAAAATCTTTTTCAGCACATCATGATGAAAGGCGGGCAGATAAACCGTTACATGATTCTCATTTTTTACATCGAGCCCGAGAACTTCACTTCTTATTATGGGAGGGTAGATAAACGAATCGTATCGCTGAAAATGAAAACCGATGGCATGCCTGCAAGGGGCAAAGTTTTTAAGTATCTGCTCTGCGAAAAGCGATTTTTTCTTTGGCCGTGGGCTCAGTCCTGAAAGAAATGCTGCCTGATGGCTTAATGCCACTGAAGGCACAGATTTATTTTGCGAAGCCCATGCTGTAACCGGTTCATAATCAGAAATTACAAGATCATAATGGCTGGTATCCACTGAACGAATATCCCTGAGAAAAGTTACCGGTTTTAAGTTCAACGCAGTTTGCAGATAAGAAACTCCGCCTCTTGAGTCGTAAGCAAGACTGAGTCCTCTCTTTTGGATTACAGGCCTGTCTTCAAGGGTCATATTGCAGTTGTAGCCGCTAATCAATACTTCAATTTCTGCTGAGATAGATAATTTTGGTAAAATTTCACGTGCACGGCTGATATGTCCATGCCCTGTTCCCTGAATTCCATAGAGTATCTTCATTGTTCCTGTATTAGTGATTTTGTGCCATTGCTTCGAATTAGTTTTTCGATGCGCTCGTTGGGGATGAAATCATCTTCCTTGTATTTGTACATGTTCCACTCTTCACCGTCAAACTCGAGTGCGGTAAGGTTTTCAATCCAGTCTCCGGAGTTCATATAAATCACAGCTCCTTTTTCATTTTCAAAGCCTCGGATTTTTGGCTGATGGATATGGCCGCATATCACATAGTCGTACCCTTGATCCAAAGCCAGCTCAATTGCCGTGGTTTCGAAATCATCAATAAAACGGACCGCTTTTTTAACGCTGTCTTTTATTTTTTTTGAAAGGGATACTTTTCCTTTACCCATTTTTATGGATATGTGGTTCATAAGCCGGTTGAGTAGAATTAGCATCTCATACCCGTGGCTGCCTATTTTGGCGATCCACTTGCTGTACCTCATACTTATGTCAAAAATATCGCCGTGAAAAATCCACACTTTTTCACCGTTAAGGTCAAGAACAAGCTTATCCCGGATAAATAGTGGCCCAAGCTGCAGGCTCGATACTTTCCGGAGAACTTCATCATGATTTCCGGTGAGATAGTAGATATCTGTTCCATTGGTCATCATTGTGAGAAGTGTACGCAGAACTGCCATGTGAGATTCCGGCCAGTAGTACTTCTTGAAATTCCACACATCCACAAAATCTCCGTTCAATACTACTATTTTGGGATCAATGGAATTAAGGTATTGAAGCAGTTCAAGGGCATGGCAGCCAACCGTTCCAAGGTGAACGTCTGAAATCACAACAATGTCGAGCGGTCTTTTTCTCATAATTGATTGCAGATGATTAATTTTTAACCAATTAAGTGAACCACTATTATCTCATTGTATCGCTACTGTTAGCTTATCGTCACCAGATTGTTAAAAAATTAATTTTATGATTATTATAATTAATAATATCAGCATGTTAATAGAAAAACGAGAAGCTTAATATGGCAAAGAAAAAACGGTTGTTACTGTATGGCAGTTATGGCTTTACAGGTAATCTTATAGCTGAAGCAGTATCCGGCAGTGGGATAGATGCAATTTTATCAGGCAGAGATGAAAAAAAATTGAAAGCACAGGCAGAGAAACTGAATTTGCCCTATATAAAAGCCTCTCTTCATTCAGCAGTTGAGCTCGATTCTGCCCTTTCTGATGCTGAACTTGTATTGCACTGTGCAGGTCCCTTCATCCACACATGGAAGCCAATGGCAGAAGCCTGTTTGCGAAATAATTGCCACTATCTGGATATAACTGGGGAGATAGAGGTTTTTGAAGCACTGAAAGGCCTGGACGCTTCCTTCAAGGAAAAAAATCTGATGGCCATGCCAGGTACCGGTTTTGATGTGGTACCTACAGATTGTATGTCTGCTTACTTGAAACAAAACATGCCTGATGCAACACATCTTGAGCTTGCGTTCAGAGGTTTGGGTGGTGGTGTTTCGCGCGGTACAGCCAAAACAATGGTTGAAAATTTTGGGGAAGGATCTGTCATCAGGAAGAACGGTAAGCTAAAAAAAGTATCATCTGGAAGTATTACACGGACAATACCATTCACAGAGAAGCCGCAAAATGGGGTAGCAATACCATGGGGCGACCTCTCTACCGCATTTTATACTACGGGCATAGATAATATAATTGTATATGTTGCTTTACCTGATAAGGTAGTATCTAAAATGAAATGGATGAAGTGGTTTAATCCGGTTCTTCGACTGGGATGGGTAAAACGTTTTGCAAAAAACCGAATTGAGAAGAGGCCCGCTGGCCCAACAGATGAGCAGAGAAGAACGGGGAGTTCAGTAATTTGGGGAGAAGTTAGAAACCATCTTGGTGAGATAAAACATGCAGAAATAGCTACTAAAGAGGGTTATCAGTTAACCGCAGATATTAGTTTGATTATTGCTAAAAAAGTTATGAACGGAGATTTCAAGCCTGGTTTTTCAACACCGGCCTCCTGTTATGGCCATGAATTAATTTTTGAGCTGGGTGGTTCAGAGTGGCTTAAAAAATAACCGGCTGTGAAATTAATTTATTGCTACTCTGCGATTCGACATTTTATAAGCAAATCGTAATATTACCTGTTTAGATAACTATCTTTAAAGGGGAATACATTGTTATGGAAAAAATTAAACATATGAGGAGAGAATGAAAGGGCTCAAATGCATCCATGCCATTACCAAGCTTGATGATTATACCCTGGATGTAGAAAATTTGCTTGGTAAGGCAGCTGAGATAATTCCTCAGGGCTTTCAGTTTGAACAAAAATGTGTGTGTGAAATTGATTATAACGGAGAAATTTGCAGCACGCACTCTTTTCAATTAAACGGGCAATTTCTTAAAAGCGATAAAACGTTAATTGATGGCACTAAACTTACTATTACGGTTTGTTATAGATCTTCCATATCAGAGGAGGAATTTTCAGATTTTTTAGACGAGGAGAGAGAGTTAATTGAAACCATCATTTGTCAGCTGGCCTCAAAAATTGAACGAATTAATACAAGAAAAAACATTGAGCATCAAAAACAGATTTTTTTCAAATCTTACTCACTCGCAGATATTGGCACCTGGATGTATGATTTTGAGAACCAAGAGCTTTTTTGGTCAGAAGTGGTGAAGAAAATACATGAAGTACCTGATGATTTTGTGCCAACCCTTAATAACGCAGTAGAGTTTTATAAAGAGGGAAAAGATCGTGCTGAAATTCTTGAATTGGTAAATAAAGCCATTGAAACAAAGCAGCCATATTTTGCTGAACTTCAGATTGTTACTGCAAAAGGAAAAAACGTATGGATTCGTACTGTTGGAGACGTTGAGGAAGAAAATGGGAGAGTTGTACGATTATTTGGCACAATTCAGGATATTGAGAATCAAAAAAAAGCTGAACTTAATCTGCGAAAAAGAGAGCGTGAGCTAAATGAAAGAAACAGGTTCATTGAAAAGGTAATCCACTCCCTTCCAATTGGAATTGCTCTTAATAAAATTAGCACGGGTGAAAGGCAACTTATGAATAATCAGTTTGCTGAAATCTATGGATGGCCTGAAGAGGAGCTTATAGATGTAGAAACATTTTTCAAAAAATTGCACCCCAACAAAGAGTATCGGACAAAAATTAAAGAACAGGTGTTAAGCGATATTGAAAGTGGCGATCCTGAAAGAATGAAGTGGGATGAAATTAAAGTTGTAACCAAAACCGGTGAGAAGCGTGTGGTAAACGCAATGAATATCCCGCTGTTTGATCAGGATTTGATGATATCTACAGTAACGAATGTAACTGAAAGAATACAGGCAAGACAGAAGCTTGAACTGAATGAGCAACGGTTTAAAGCCCTTGTTCAAGAGGCGTCTGACCTTGTTACTGTTATTGACCTGAAAGGAAGGCTTAAGTATGTTAGCCCAACCTCTGAGGTGGTTTTAGGTATAAAATCTGAAGATGCTGCAGATAAAGATTTTTTTTCGTTCATACATCCTGACGATCAAGAGATAATTATGGGTGATATAAAAAAATTGCTGTTTTCAAAACGGTATGAAATACCGCCTGTAAGATTACGCGATGTATCTGGAAAATGGAGGTGGTTATCTTCTGTTGTGACCAATATGCTCAATGAGCCTGCAGTCAAGGGTTTTGTAGTTAATGCACACGATGTAACCGATAGAATTAACGATCAGATACGGATCAAAAATTCACTTGAGGAGAAAGAAATATTATTGTCAGAAATTCATCACAGGGTAAAAAATAACCTCGCTATCGTCTCGGGTATATTACACTTACAGGCACTTGATGAAGAAAATGAAGAAGTGATTGATAAACTTTCGGACAGTATATCAAGAGTGCAGGCAATTGCCACCATTCACGAATTGCTATACCAGACGAGAGATTTTTCAAAACTGGCTTTTTCTGGCATATTAGCAAATTTGATATCAGGTATTGAGAAAACCATGAAGGGTACAAAAGAGGTAAAGGTAATGTATCCTAAAGTTGATTATCAGCTCAGTATGTTCCAGGCTATACCTGCAGCGCTTATATTAAATGAAGTAATTACAAATGCATATAAACATGCATTCAAACAGGTTGATGGTGGAAATATCAACGTGAAATCTAAACTTAAGGGAAAGATGGTACGTATTGTCATAGAAGATGATGGAGTTGGAATGCCTGAATCAGTTCGGCTGTCTGAAGCATCAACTATGGGCATGCGCATTATAGATATTTTAGCAAAGCAACTCGAAGCTGAGTATTCATATAATTCTCCCGAATCGGGTGGTACAACGTTTACTATTGAATTTAAACGCAAAATGAAAAAACAGGGTATCGAATAACATGACGATATCGACAAGTTTATCTTAGAAACAGAATGGAAAAAAAGCTTACAAAGAACAAATAATGGCATCAGCAAAAAAAATTATACACATACATCTTGGCCCTGATAATTACAAAACAGTAATGACGGCCGGCAAGCATGAATTGATTTCGGATGAACCAAAAAATATGGGTGGCAGTGATGAAGGGCCTGATCCTTATGACTATCTATTGATGTCGCTTGGTTCCTGTACTGTGATTACTGTACGTATGTATGCCGAAAGAAAAGGGTGGGAAATAGATGACATTTATATGGAACTACGCCACTCCAAAGATTATGCAGAAGATTGTAAAGATTGCGACGATCCTAAAGCAAAAATCGATGTGATCGAAAAAGAACTCATCATTAAAGGAAATCTTTCTGATGAGCAATTGGAGAGGCTGCTTGAGATATCAAAAAAGTGCCCGGTTCATAAAACAATTCAGGGAGATCTGGAACTTAGATCATCTGTTACCAAAAAGTAATTGTCTCTGTTGATTGTTAATTGAAAGCGATCAAAAGCTGAGGAGTTACTACCTGAGTTGAGTGGACATTTTTTATCTTGACATCGGTTTTTCTGCAGAAATCTGTAATGAATATAGGTTTTTCAGAAGACCGTTTTTTGATACTCTCTTGCCATAAACCCAAATTTAACCAGGTAAATGGGTTGTCGTTTTTTGAGCTTACAAGCTTCCAGTTTTTCTTTTGGTACTGGTGTTTCTCTATTCCGGAGAATTTAAAAAATTCAGGGTCAGCCTCAATAAGTATCAGCTGATAAAATTCTGTAACCCTTTGCAGCATTTCCTGGTAGGTCTCTTCTTTAGCAGCTTTGGGGAGAGATTTAATACCTTTTTCTAAGGTACTGTTTTCATCCATCCTTATAGTTGCTACAACCTCGTGATTGTCGATCGATGGAAAACTTTGAATAAGAAACTGGGCACTGTTTTTCTCAATTTTTCTGGATAAAACTTTTAATACCCTGCCAATTGCTATAACGGCTGACCGATATGCTTCTTTGTTATTGAGGAACGGCCGGAGCACTGATAATTCAATAGAGTTACCAGTTATCTGATATTTCCATGAGTGTGAAAGGAACGTTTCAGTATCTTCACGAATATTTAGGATCCAGTTTTCTAACATGGCTGCGGTAATATTTTTATGCTCTGTAAAAAAGCTTTGAGAAGGAAGGCATTTGCCTGGAATTATATAGTAGTTGTACCCCGTACACATATCTCTAATATCTATAGAATTGAGATAGATAAAGAGGGGCATAACTCTGATTATACGATAGGGATATTCCCTATATACAGGGAGAAGTTGAATACAGCAGTTTCTTTAGCACGGCAGATATTTACCTTGATTCCGGACTATCTTCAATATCACAAACGGTACACTTGTGATTGTTTTCAGATGCAATGAGATCAAAATTTACAGCAAGTTCGTCATCTGCTTTAACGAGCCCCATTAGTGCTGTTGGAGGTTCTACATCAAAATCAGACATGCGTATTGTAGTTTTTCCGATTGCACGAACTTTATTGTGCTCAAGGTAGTAGGCTCTTGTAATAAACCGAATATTTCGAGTGTTTCCAGCAACAGTTAAAGATCCGTACACTTCAATTTCGAAGGCATCATCGTCTGCCTGTGGGCCATTCAGCATTGTGGCATTATCAAACATGAACACAATTTCAGGGAACTCATCCGTTCGTAATGCTTGTTGCAGGTCGCGGTTCATACGGCTGCGGCCACACTCAAAACCATCTACCCTTATTTCAACTTTTAGATAGAGACGCTCACTTACATCATGTAAAAAGTCGAGGTCGGGGTCGTCAAATAGAGTTGCCTCACCAAAATATTTATTAGCCTGGCACTCAAATTCATTGATGTTAGAACGGCCTTCAATCCAGAGTTTACTTACTTCTTCCGGGATATAGGTTATCTGACGAGAAAAAGCCTCCTCCGAAATTGCGGTTGTGAACATTACCGCAAGCAACAAAACAGTTACTATGGCTGAGACTTTTTTCATCTTTTATCTAAGGTTACTATCGTGCAAAGGTTACATCAAATAATATTTCAATTTCATCGCGTGCGCGAACGGTACCCATTACTGCTGTGGGCGGGTCTATGTCAAAACTTGTCATTAAAAGATCTTGTTTGCCGGTAAAACGGATAGATCCGTCACTGTTTACAAAGGCTTTAACGCTCATTGAGATATTGTGATCCTTGCCTGCTGCGTTAATTACGCCATCAGCTGTAATTGTTGCTTCAGACCCTGAGGTTTCAATATTGGTGATTTCATTCAATTTGAATGTGATTGTAGGATGATCATCTCCCTTCAGGTAATTGCGCAGGTTGTTTGTTAACCGGTTCGAGTCGGACTCAATGCCATCAACGGCAATATTGATTTCGAGTGATGAAAACACATCCGGAGTGAGTTCATCAATAGAGAAGGTTTCTACTCCCGAAAGTACCAGGGTAGCATTTGCGTCTGTAATGTTGCCGTACCACGAGCGCACATTACTGTCTCCGTCTATTCTGAATTCAGCTACTTCACTAAGGGTATAGGTTACATCTTGCGCAGTTGCTGTTGAAAAAACAAATGCGAAGGCTAACAGGGTTGATATAATTACTTTCATTTTCATAACTCATCTGATTTTTTAATAAGAGACTCCCGTAAGGAGTCTCTTTAATTGTATAATACAATTTTTAATTAGAAACTGATAACTGCTTCGAGCATCAGGCCGCTGAATTTGGCACCATCAAACAGAGTTCCCTGATTGAAGCCGCTGTATGACTGTGTTACATATTCAACTTTTGCGAGTACGTTGTTCGTTAAGAACCAGCCGCCACCAATGTTAATTCTGTCGATATCTACGCTTTCGCCAGCTGCTGTGTCGCCTGTTACCAGGTTATAACGTCCGCCGAAGTAAATATTTTCATCACGTCCAAATCTGTAGAGAAGTTCGGCACCAACCTGTGTAAACGATCTTGTATCCGGCTCTGCTTGTGATTTACCTGAAGCAAATTCCAGAACACCAAAGAACTCTAAACCCTGATACTTAATAAATGGATTTATCATAATTGCAGTAAGTTTATTGCCGAAGCCCGGGTCAAATCGGGGAGTTCTGAACTCACTTGGGTTATTTGTGAGAATATTATAGTATCTGGATCCGGCACGATCGCCCGCGTATAGGTATGTTCTGTTAGATTGACCGGTGTGGTAGAAAGAACCTGTTAACCTTAACCGAAGGTCTTCATTGATCTGGCGGTCGAAACCTAATTTACCAACGAGAGAAACTCGTGTTTCGAGCTGCCCTGGAGCTGCTTCCCGCACACTTTGATTCAGTTTACCATTGGTCATTCCAATCATAGCAAGGAAGCCGTTATTCTGGTAGAAGATTTCTCCACCAACTTCAGTGGTGAATGCATCCATAATATAATTGCCTACGAATGGGTTGAAAATGGTTTGGCCATTGTCACTTCTTCTAAAGTGAGCATCACCACATTAATCTGCATATGGCCGAACTTGATGGTTAATTTGTCCATAAGGTCAGACATAAAGCCTTCCTGGATAAAATCGAGCCTGTCTACCTGCATATAACCGCCTTTTACATATGGCTGTGAGTGGTGACGTGAAGAGAGATAGGTTCTAAGGTGCATTCTCAAACCATTATGCAGCTGCACATCGATGTCAAGATTTGATGTAGCAAGGTTGAAATTTGGACCTATATTGAAAATGTTACCCATAATCGGGTTGCCATCGTCATCTGTTCCGGTTCTGAATGGGCCGGCATTTTCATGATCGAGTGCCTGGAACTGCAAGGTATTTGCACCTCCAATGCGTACAGTTACACCCTCAAAAGGTACCTGGTTATCTTTGGTAGTTTCAAAAACATTAATTCCGGTTTTGTCCGGTGCTCTGAAATACTGCAAATCTCTCGTTTGCTGTGCCTGCACTGTGGATTCCATGGCTGTCATGGAAAGGATCAGGATTGTTAGTAGTGATAGTAGTGTTTTCATGCTATGTATGTTTTGTTGATTAGTAATAAATTTCTTTAAGTCACTTCGTTTTAATTTATTTTTCATAACGACGGGACTAATATCCTCACAACTCTAAAAAAGAGTAACAGGTATTATTCTGATCGTAAACTAAGGTTATTCCCGATGCAGGTAGTGATTACCGCTATAGAAGATGTGTAAAATACCTATAGTAGCATATTGAGCAGAGTTCTATTTCAGTTGTTAAACATCCTTTCTATCAGCAGATATGTCAACGACTTAATTTGAAATAGAGAATTCTGAAAAAAATGGTAGATTACTGAGACGTTCCTTCTACCCACCTAACAGCATGGCGCATCAGGTCGTTAGCTGTTTCTACCTGAAGCTTATCTTTAATGTTAGCCCTGTGGCTTTCAACCGTTTTTATCGAAATGTGCAGTTTCTCTCCGATTTCTCTTGTAGAAAGTCCTTTTCCGGTTAATTCAAATACTTCCAGCTCCCTGTCGCTTAAAAGGTCGAGCGGGTTATCACTTTTGGCCGCGTTTCCCGATGTCATTTTCATGATCATTTTGGCGCCAATTTTTTCACTGAGATAAATGCCGCCATTGATGATCTGGCGAAGGGCGGTAATAAGTATCTCGGCGGCCTCAAGTTTCATCAGATACCCCTTGGCACCGGCCCGTAAAGCCCTTTCGGCATAAAGTTCTTCATCATGCCGGGAGACAACCAGTATTTTCAGGTTCGGTTTTTGATGGAGTACATTTTTAATCAACTCTATGCCATTCATACCAGGAAGCGAAATATCTACAACAGCAGCATCAGGGTTTAGCTTAACTATTTCTGCAAGTGCCTGTTCTGCACTTTCAGCCTGGCCGCAAACATCATAACCAATCTCTTTGTCAATGGTCATGGCGAGGCCTTTTCTCATTAGCGGGTGGTCATCAACGATGTAGATTCGTTTGTTTGTAGCCATGTCTTTATGGTAGTTCGTTGTTAGTTAAGAATTTTATACGGTGATCCTACGGATAGTAATGTAATAATAATTGTTGCGCCACCTTTGCTGTTATTTTCGATTTCTAAATTGGCACCAATAAGCCTGCTTCTGAATTTCATGATTCGTACTCCCAAGCCTTTTTGTTTATCCCAGTTTTTGTTAAATCCGGTGCCGTTATCTTCAATTTTTACTACAAGTTTGGTGTCATCGTACTCCATAGAGATGGCAACTTTTGAAGCATCACCATGTTTTACAGCATTACTTGTTGCTTCCTGTACAATGCGGTACATGTGCGTTAAACTTGTAGGGTCATCAAAATGAATATTCACCACATTATGAAGAGAGCAATCAATGTTAAATAGGCGCTCTGCATTGGTGGTGAGGCGTTCGAGTGCGGTTACAAGGCCGCTGCTGTCCAGCTCAACAGGAATTAAGTTTCGTGATAGGTTACGGGCATATTCATCAGCCTCTTTTACAAGATCAGTTATCTCATTCACATCGCCGGCAAGGGGATGATTTTCCTCTTTCAGTGATGCAGCAATATTCTTGTTGATGAGGGTGATACCTGTAAGCATTTGTCCCAGCCCATCATGCAAATCCTGCCCTATACGGTGGCGCTCATGCTCGCTGATTCGAAGTACTTCCTGCTCAAGGCGCCGTTGTTCAGTAATATCGCGAATAATTCCGGTATAGAGACGACTGCCATTTACATTCACTTCGCTCACAGCAAGGTACATGGGAAAAGTAGTGCCATCTTTTCGCTTGCCGGTAACTTCCCGGCCTATACCAATGATTTTTGCATTTCCGGTTTGCTGATAGTTTTCTATATAACCGTCGTGCTCGCGTCTGTATGGCTGCGGCATTAACATATGTACATTTTTCCCTATCACATCAGGTGATGTATATTGGAAAAGTTCTTCAGCCGCCCTGTTAAACGTTTTTACAGTTCCTCTTTCATCAATGGTGATGATGGCATCAACTGTGGTTTTAAGGATGCTTCTTGCACGCGCTTCACTTTCCCGCAATTTTTGTTCTATGAGGTACTGTCCTTCTTTGTTTCGTGCCATTTTTTCTGCAAAAGCAAGACGTACATCAAGCCGCTGTTCATCAAAAAGTGACTCAATCATATATTGATCAATATCGGCATCGAGCAGGGTATAAAGATGATCTACTTGCGAATCGGTTATTACAGCATAGATGGTAAATTTTCTGCCATTGGCACGTGCCCGAATTTGTCTGACAAAGTTCATGGCATCATCAGAAAAGTCACTTATCAGTATAAGGGAATAATTTTTTTCATCTAACAGGCCTAAGGATTGTTGATCCGGAGTAGTGATAGTGAAATAATGATTTCTCCTGCTAAGAGCATCCGAGAGAATATCTATCGACTCTTTTTTATAACCTGCAATTAATGAATTCATACTTCTGATTGATCATTTAAAATTGTTTCAAATTACTAAAATAACGGCATAATTAATTTTGAAATCGGGGATCTGTACTACGGATTATGTTTATTTATCAATTGTTTTTCGCCCGTCTTCCCACTCAATCTCGAAGGGTGTTGACTCATTAAATTGCTCTGATCTTCGTGCCCACTTTCCGTTTTGAAGTATTCTTGTAAAGCCTCTTTCGAGCGGGGCTTTCGGGTTCATCTCTTCGAGTGTGGCTATCTGTTTCTGTACGTGGAGTGATTTTGCTGAGAGAACTCTTTCGTATCGGTTGCGCAATTTTTCACCCAGGTTTTCAACTTTGCCAGAATAAGCTTCTACACTGCTTTTTGGGCTGAAAGAGTAGAAGGTATACTCCGCTTGTTTTAAAGCTGATGTTTTGGATGTGAGCAGCGCATTTACCCTGGCTTGCAACTTTTCGGTGTGATTTTGAATCCTGTTGGTAAAAAACTTCAGCTTCTCCTGCACTACAAGCAACGCATGCGAATGTGCCAAACGATGAACATAATCGCGATATCGCTGAATTTTTAGCTGCAATGCATGTTCAATGGAAGCTGCGTAGTCCTCAATCTGCCAGCGCAGTTCATCTATATCAGGTGTGGCAATAACAACGGCCTGTGTGGGTGTGGCTGCACGGGCATCAGCTACAAAATCAGAAATGCTGTAATCTACCTCGTGTCCTACAGCACTTACTACAGGAATAGGGCAATCAAAAATAGCTCTCGCAACAATCTCTTCGTTGAATGGCCATAAATCTTCAAGAGAGCCGCCACCCCGGCCTATGATAATCAGGTCAACGGGATCTGCTTGCTCTGCAAAGTAGTTAAGGGCTGCTACAAGTTCAACCGCGGCATTAAGCCCCTGAACACTCGCATGGTGCAGATATAGTGTAGCTGCAGGCCAGCGCTGTTCAAATGTTGAGTAAATATCATGAAAAGCTGCACCGGTTGATGATGTAATGATCCCCACGCGAAAGGGGTAGTAGGGCAGAGGCTTTTTAAAAGCAGCATCAAAAAGACCTTCTTTTTCTAGTTTCTGCTTCAGCTCTTCAAACTTTTGCTGCAGTTTGCCTATACCTGCCTGCTGCACAAGGCTAACAATCATCTGGTATCGACCATGGGGTGCATAAACCTGGATGTCGCCTCCAAGCACTACCTGTTGTCCATCACGCAATTCGGTATTTACTCTTGCAGCGGTGCTGCGCCACATTACACAGGGTAATTGTGCTCCATCATCTTTCACTGTAAAATAGAAATGCCCGTTTCTGCTCTCCGTTACATTGCTGATTTCACCTTCAACAAGGGTATCGCGAAAATTATTTTCCAGCAGTGATTTAATGTTTTGGGTAAGCTCGGAAACGGAGGGCACATCGAATGTAAAGGGTTGTTGATTTGGCATGCCTCAAAAATCTGCTATTTAAACCTCAAAATCTACAAATCTTTGCTTATTACAGATCTTTTACCCAGAATACCATTTTCTTGTCGCTCTCGTCATCTTCGTCGATATCTTTCCAACGGTAAGTTGTATGTAAATCGGGGCGTTTCTCGTAGCCATATTTTCTCCAGATTGCATCGAGTGGTGTATAATTGTTGGGTTTTAATGGGTGATCTTTTTCCCGAGAAACAGCACAAAAACAGATGGTTTTAAACCCGCCAAGCTTTCTTGCATGCTCTTCGCGGCCGGTAATGAACGTTTGATAAATACCCAAGCCTCGAAATTCCGGCAGTAAAATAGACTCTCCGCAATAAAAAACTTCAGATACGTTGATGCCGGCTTGTATAAAAGGCTTCTGAAACTCATCGTTCTCATCAGCAAGCGGCAAACCTGTAGATGCACCAACTACCAAATCTCTATGAAGCACAAGTATAGCAATGCTGTTAGGAGCATTGAGATATGTTTTAAGATACCTCCTTTCATACGCCGCCGAGCCATCATACAAATATGGAAACTCCCTGAATACACAAATTCGTAGTTCCGCGAGGCCCTTTATATATGGTTCAAGTTGTTTTCCATGTACGGTTTTCACAGAAAAAGAATCACTCATCAGAAAAGAATTACACTGTTAACAGTTGGTTAAACTCTTCGAGTATCTCGTCAAGACTGGGCGATTTGGGCCATTTTGCAGGATAATACACAGCCGCCATGATATTCGAAGTTCCGGCACCGGTTTTGGTCTGCTGGCAATCTTTCACAGGTGTTACGATGGGAGTCTCTTTGCCATCTTTAACGGCAAAACCGGTCATCAAATCGTGCAGTTGTATAACCTGGCCCGTACTGTTGAATATAAAACTCTCCTGATCAAGTCCGGTTCGGAAGAGCCACGAATCTGAATCAATTTTGTCGGCATCCCACAACGAAATGGGGACAAGGTATTTCAGCGAAATATAGTTGTTAATGTCTACCACAGTGTTAATTCTGGGAAAGTTACCCTCTGCAGCTGTTCTGAGAAGATACTCAGATGCGGGTTTACTGCGGCCTGTGGGTTTATAGCTGCCAATTCTCATCATATCCCGGCACGCTTTTCGAAATGCATCTTATCTCTCATCAAGCGCATTTCTGCGTAACTCAAGTAATTGAGGGAGGCGTTCTTCAAGTAGTGGATGATGTGCCGGCAGACCATCAATAGTTGCCGTTATGATGCCGATCTTAATACTTTCAAAAAGAAGGTTTTCTACGTTCACTTAATCAAAAATTATGATTTTGGTTTAATCTGTCGAAGCCTGCTTCGGAATCATCATTTTCCGGGTAACCACTCTATCACTCTTTACGATAGGTCATTGCAAGGCCTTTTAGAAAATAACGCAGTACCTGATCGCCAGCAGGCTGATAATTTCGATGATTTTTATTTCTGAAAAGTGCATTAAGTTCGGAGGCAGATATGTCAAATCCGGCTTTATTGATGATTTTTTGTATATCATCTTCCCGCAGTGTAAAAGCCACACGGAGCTTTTTCATTACCATATTATTGGTAACCGGTGTTTGTATGGGGCGCTGTGGATGCTTATCACTCTTTCCGCGTTTGTAGTAGATCAGCCCGTCCAGAAAGTAAGCCGTCATCTCATGAGTGATATCAATTTTATCCTTCCCCTCTTCCGCTTCCTCGAAAATGTAGGCAATCTCCTCGCGGGTTGGTTTGTAACCGGCCAGTTTCAGAATTTCTGCAATTTCTCCATCACCAATGTTTAAGGTATAGCGGATACTTTTTATGACGTCGTCTTTTCTCATGCTTCGTTTATTTTTTTGATGAAAGGTAAGAAAAGCACGGCTAAAGAGCTGAGTTGCCTTTTTAGTAAACACGGATATTCTCTAATTGCTGTATCTTATTTATGTGCTGTGTTCAAGTCATTAATGCAACAGCGCGGTGTTTTAGGGTTTGCTGTATGGGTGTAAGGTAATCAAAATTTCCAATAGGTCGATTGTTGAGGTGACTTTCTTCAGTCGGCTTAGAAACGTGGCCCGATCGGTGATGACAAGCAGGGCGGACTTGTGAGCTTTGCCCATCATGAAGTCGGCTTCCAGATCGCCAAGGCGTGTGCGCT
>REDS01000045.1 GCA_007693395.1 Balneolaceae bacterium
CATCCTGCAGCCAGGTCGTAAAAATGGAGTGATCATTTTTGATTACTACATCATCGAGATTTTCCAGTGTGCGCTCTTCGTTCACCTCCAGGTTCACAAACAGTATGTTTTCACGTTCGCCGCGGTTTAGTGCCAGTGTCTGGTGCGGTTTGATGTAGGCCACCCGGTTCCGAAATTCATAATAATCTTCAAAATTGGTGCGGTCTTTCACTGCGGGATTTTTCTCTGATGTGATGATACCATGCTTTCGCAGTATGGCACGCAGTGTATCGCGCACATCCACCGACTCGTTGATCCATTCTGCCACAATATCGAGCGAAGTTGTAAGCACGGTATCGGCATCGGGCAGCTCTTTCTCTTCATCCACATATTCGCGGGCATAATCGAGCGGATTCCCTTTTTCGATTTCCTGGTCCCAGATCAGCCTTGCCAGCGGTTCGAGGCCTTTCTCTTTGGCCATATCGCCCCGGGTTTTCTTCTTTTTCTTGTAGGGCAGATAGAGATCTTCGAGGGTTTTCAGGTCCCTGCACTCTATGATGCTTTTCTCGAGCTCCGGAGTCAGTTTATCCTGCTCTTTGATGGCTTTCAGGATCGTTTTTTTTCTGGCTTCAAGTGTACGATGAAACTCAAGAAGATCGCGCACAGAACGCAGCTGTTCTTCATCCAGCCCACCGGTAGCTTCCTGCCGATAGCGTGCCAGGAAAGGGATAGTGGCACCCTCATCTATAAAATTGGCAACAGTTTGCACCTGCTTTGAAGAGAGTAAGAGAGAAGTGGAAATGTTTTGAAAAATCTGGGATTCGGTCATGCTTTATAAAATACTTCTTTAAAAATGGTTAGATGAATTGGGGTTTGAAGATAAAGAATCTGGCATTGAGTGCTGATACTTTTTGGTGAAAATTTGAAGGAGTGATCGAACACTTTACAAAAAAAATGTCGGAGGATGGATTCGTTTTTGGCTCTGTATACATAGAGAGCATTTTAAAATAAGTAATCAGATGAACGAATGGTTAGAAATAATACTACACATGTTGCACAATTATTAATTGCTGTATTTATACTGATAGGCCTGTTGGCGTCCTGTTCAGACAGTTCCACCCCGGTTTTTACCATGGAAGCGTCGGTATCTCCACAAGAGGGGGGCACTGTAACACCTTCATTTGGAGAATTTGAAGAAGGTGATACAGTAGAAGTTAAGTTTACACCGGAAGAGAGCTGGTTTTTTGTTTCGTGGCAGGGAGATATAACAGGAACGGAAAACCCGGTGGTGGTTACCATAGATAGTGATTTGTTTTTCACAGCAGTTGCAGAACAGATTACTCACCCGCTCGATATAGAAACAACAGGCGAAGGCTCGGTAGATGTAGCAGTTATTGAGCCGAAAAGCACGGAATACCCTGATGGCTCGGTTCTTGAATTAACCGCTAAACCCGATAATGGGTGGGTATTTTTAGAATGGCAGGGAGATCTTGAAGGAAACGATAATCCTCAAACATTAACAATGGATGAGGCGAAAAATGTAACTGCTGTATTTGTTCGTGATAAATTTGAAATAGAAATACACACAGATGGTGAAGGGCAGGTTGATATTGAGGTAATTGAAGAGCCAGCCAAGGATGTATACCCGTTTGAAACAGTACTTCAATTAACAGCAAAAGCCTCTGACGGCTGGGAATTTATTGGCTGGGAGGGAGATCTGGATGGGAATGAAAATCCGGTCACGTTTACGGTTGACGATAATGTCAGTATTACCGCTGTATTTGAACGGCAAAATTTTCAATTGAATATAGAAACCGAAGGAGAAGGAACGGTAGATGCCATGGTGGTTGATGATCCTTCTAAAACAGCCTACCCATTTGAAACTGTGGTTGAACTAACCGCTGAAGCCAATGAGGGATGGGAGTTTACCCGGTGGGAAGGAGACCTTTCAGGAAGTAATAATCCTGAAGAGATATTGATGGACGGCGATAAAAATATAACAGCTGTGTTTAGCCGGGAAGAATTTAATGTAAATGTAACCATTGAGGGAGAGGGTGATGTAGATATTGAAATTGTGGAAGAACCGGCAAAACAGTCGTTCCCGTTTGAAACTGTTATTGAATTAACAGCCGTTGCTGCCAATGGCTGGGAATTTTCAGGTTGGGGAGGGGAACTTGACGGCAGCGAGAACCCGCAGCAACTGGTTGTAAAGGAAGAAATAGAAGTGACGGCCATATTTGAAAGACAGGAATTTGAGTTAAGTGTTTCAACAGAAGGCAACGGCTCGGTATCTGCAGATCCCTCTGGAACAACTCATCCATTTGAAACAGTAGTTGAGTTGACGGCCAATCCGGATGATGGTTGGCAATTTTCGCAATGGGATGGAGACCTGAGCGGCAGTAACAATCCTGAGGAAATCGTAATTGATGGTAATAAAGAGGTAATTGCTGTTTTTGAAGAGATAAAGTACACCCTTTCGGTGAGCACACAGGGTGAAGGAAGTATTGATCTTGAACCTGATAAAAATGAATATTCGGAAAATGAGCAGGTAGTTGTACCGGCAGTACCTAATAGAGGTTGGGAGTTTATTGAGTGGAAGGGGGATCTTTCGGGCAGCAGTAATCCCGAGACAATTACAATGAGTTCGGACAAATCAATAACGGCCGTATTTGCCACATTACCCACAGTTTCAACTTCTAACATATCGAATATAGAAGTTACCACAGCCCGGGCAGGCGGCAATGTAAGTGATAACGGAGGTGCACCGGTTACCGAACGGGGTATTTGTTTTAATACTTCGGGGAATCCCGATTTATCGGATACATGCAGATCCTCAGGCAGTGGCACCGGTTCGTTCGACAGAAACCTTTCGAATCTAACAGCCGGCGAAACGTACTATGTACGTGCATATGCAACCAACGCTGTAGGCACAGCCTTTGGCAGCGAAAGAAATTTCAGGCCAGGTGTGATATCGCATGGCTATATAAATGGAGTGACCCCTTCCAATACATCTCAATTCAGGGATAGAGAGTATCTGCTCGTTGAGGCGAATTGGGGAGGACCGGGAGGAAACAGTGTTTGGCTTGGGCAAAATCTCGGATCAACCGGACCGCCTCAAAGGCCTACAGAAACCAATGCAGGCCAGGCTGGCTGGTATTTTCAGTTTAATGAGAGCCAAGGGTATTTCCATGATGGAAACAATGTAGTTCCATTTATGAATCGATATATGGGAAGTACAACTGACTGGGAATCTGGTAACGATCCATGCAATCTTGCACTTGGTAATGATTGGAGATTACCAACATCTGAAGAACTTGATAATTACAGAACGGCATCTCAAAGTAACGGAGCACTCGGAAGTGGTAATAGAACGGATGCATATAACTCCGATCTCAGATTACATGCAGCGGGTGCTGTGAATTTCCAGGGTCAATTGGGGCAACGAGGTAATGTTATTTACCTGTATAGTTCAAACCAAAGCAGTTCAACTGAAGCAGAATATCTTTTTGTGGATGGGCGAGCTTCATTCCTCGGTGACAATGCGAGCAAGGCAACAGCATTTCCGGTAAGGTGTATTCGCGATTAGTAGGTACTTGATGTTTGATTTTAAAAAAAATCTTTTTTCTACAGATGTTGAATATAAATAATTGTAAAACAATCAGTTTTGTCGCGGAGAATAGATAGTAAAATATTTAAACGGCTATAAAATATAATGAGTGTAAAAGCGAAAAAAATATGGGCTTTTCTGCTGGTATTTACAGTTATCGGAACTATAGATCGTGTGGAATCGAGGCAAACTATTGGTGATACAGACATTGAAGTTTATACTCTAAACGGTTCAGTAAACCTGCAGGGACACGCTTACTCAACTTCACAGGCCTTTAACCGGCGTGATCCACTCGGTGCCCTCACTTCAATTAACCTTGATTACTCATTTATGGGATTTACCTCTGGCCTGGATATTCGCTACAGTACGGAAGACAGCCAGTTGCGGCAGTCAATGAACCGGTTCAGTTTTTATGGAAGCTGGAGGTGGCTTACACTGAATGCCGGGGATGTAAATCCCAACTATTCTGTTTACAGTTTACAAGGTACACAGTTACGCGGTGGGGAAATCATAGTAAACCCGGGCTCTTTTTTGTTTAAAGCAACTGCGGGCAGAGTTAACCGTTTTACGTCAGCTCAAAACGGTATACGTCCCCGTGATTTCAGTTACGAGCGCTGGGTGTATGCAGTAACGCTGGGTGTGGGTAATCAAAGCAGGTCACACTTTCATCTATCTGCGACATATGGCAGGGATGATACCTCATCATTCCCGGATACAACAGGCCTGAATGTACCTGTAACCAGTACTCTTTCACCCGCTGCGGAAAATGTAACGATTAGTCCCGATTTTCAGATATCTCTTTTTGATGAGGTATTTAAACTGGGTGCACAATCAACGCTATCTGCCTTTACACGAGACGTTGAGAGTTCTCAGCTAACTGCTGATGAAGCAGGAATCCCATCTTTTTTAACTTCTCTGTATACTCCGCGAAATAGCACTCGCTTATCCTTTGCCGGGCGTGCCCATACGGAGTTGAGTTTTAACCCATTTCAATTACGTGTGGAATTCAGGCGAATTCAGCCGGGATTTAAAAGCATGGGAGTACGCCAAATCCGGGATGACCTTCAGGAGATTACTGTTAGGCCCCGGTTCAGGCTGCTTAATAATCGTATAACGCTGGAAGGAACCTACTCAATGAGTGAAGATAACCTTCTGGGTAACCGAATATCTACACAGGAGAACGAAAACATAGGTGTAAACACCATGTTTCAATTATCAGACAATATCTCATTAAACGGTGGTTATAATCGGTTCTCTTCAGTTACAACCAGCGAAACTAACAACGGAAGCAGACAGCTTTCGCAGATTTTTCAGCTGTTTCCGAGCCTGTCTATTTACAGCGGCTCGGTTTCCCATCATCTTTCTTTTGGAGCTGTGGTGCAGCTTATGGAATCGAGCTTTCCAGGCTTTAACGGGGCAGATACCCGAAAATCTGAAGTAATCAGTGGAACATTGAATTACAGCCTTACCCTTCCCACCGGTTTATCTTTCAATAGCTCACTGAATATATCAGATGGAGATGCCGGAACAAGTTCTTTTACCACTTATGGTGCAACTGCAGGGGTAGGGTATCCCTTTTTAAATGGCCGAATTCAAGTAAACATTAATGGAGGCGCCTCATTTAATCAAACCGAAAGTATGGGGGCTTCGGACCTGGTGGTGAATGAAAACTTACAGGTAAACGGGAATTTGACGGCCAGTTATAACATAGCATCAGGCAGCAGCCTCAGGTTAAACCTCCGCACTCTAAACAATTCCATAACCCAAGGGGCCGGCCAGGGCTTTACCGAAATGGAAGGCAGGCTCGAATTTCAACAACGTTTTTAAACAGACGAAGAAAACCGATCATTTTTATGCATAAAGCTACAGAGAGCATTCAGAAGCATTACATGTTATTAATTTTGATGATACTTTGTATTGGTATAGGCCAGAAAAGCCAGGCCCAAAGTACTGTAAACATAAATATAACCGGCATACCGGGTATTTTGCCAAGTCCCTATTTCAGTGATTTTGAACAAAATGTATATGGCGGATCGTACCAGGTGCAGCTAAATATACCGGGTAACTCATCTGTGCAGGTAAGATTCAGGGTATCAGTATCTAAAGATGGGGAGGAGTTGATAAATGAAACATCATTACCCCAGACCTTTACCCCGGGTATGCATATGCTTTCACCATTTCCTGAGTTTGTTGAATTTTCCCGCACTACAAATCAGGTACTCAGAGGACTGCCATCCAATGTTCGCCAAACTATAATTCAGGGAGGAGCCTTTCCGGAGGGTATCTATACCATCCGTGTTGAGCCGGTAGGAGTTGGTGCTAATGTGGTAACGGGTGCACCAGGCATAGCAACTTTTATGGTTCGATATCCTCAGCCGCCCTTTTTACTTGCACCTGCTAATGAGTCTGTGGTTGACGTAGGTTTTCCGGTTTTCTCCTGGACACAGGTAATGGCACCGCGTGGTACTACGCTGGACTATGAATTTATACTTGTTGAATTGTTTGATGGTCAAAACCCTGCCGACGCCATAGTAAGTAACAGGGAACATGCTATTGTACAAGTTTCAGGATCAACTATTCTGCCATATACCGGGGAACTGCTGCCGCTTGAAGAAGGTAAAACCTATGCTTGGCAGATCAGAGCCCGGGATGCCAATGATCAAATTCCCATTAAAAATGAAGGTGGAAGTGAAATTAATGTATTTACCTATGGGCATGTTGAAGATGAACCAGACGAAGAATTAAGCCCTTTTATATCACAGCCAATTATTACTGCCGTTTTCACACCTATGCTGGTTCCTCAAACAACTATATCGGGTACGGTAAACTGGCATTTCAGCCCATCTGAAAGCTGGCAGTTAGAGGAGGATACACCACAGCCAGATCAAACCCGGCAGTTGCCATTTATCAGTAATAATACATCCGTTGGAAATGCTATTGTTGATCCAAATTATACCATTGATACAGATTTACTTACAAACCAAGAAGAGGAAAGCGGTATTGGAAACCTGAACCAACCGGAACAACAGCAAACCTACAATGCTGTACCGGTATTTGGAGGCGGCAGCACTCTCAGTACTTCGGTGCAGCAATATGATTTTGAAATGATGAATCTGGATTTAATGGAATATCATCCGCTGGCAGGGGCAAAAGTTAAAGCAGTGTACGAAAAACAGGATGGCACTTCTACCGTACTTGCAACAACTACAGCCGATGCTGATGGGGATTTCACACTAAAGTTTCCTCCGTCAGAACTTGATGCCATTGATGATCCTGATCCGGGATCGGATGGCCTGATTGATGAACGAGACTACAATCAGGTACAAGGCCAGGATAACAGAGGTATTCAAATGCCAGGGCAGTCGCCCCATCGTAGCCCACCGCCAACACGTACTGTTACTATTGTGGTAGACTCACCTTATGTGTCATTCCTGGAAAAAACTACAATTGATGTTCGTACCAATTCTGAACGGGATTATTCTGTGGGAGAAATAAGTGGAGTTGCGTTGACCTACAGGTTACAGCCAGTTGTAACCGACAGGGAAACCGGACGGGCTGTTGAGGATGCAAAAGTCGAAATTTTCAGGCAGCTGAGCCGGTATATTATCACACCGGAACTTGAACCAGAAGGATGGCCATTGCCCAGTGACACGAATGCAGAGGAAGTGCTCTATGGCCAGATGCATAAAAAAGTGGCAGAAATTGGAGCAGACGAAACAGCTACCCGATTATTTCCACGGAAAAAAGGTGCAAATGACAGGTACGTAGTACGTGTAAGTGCCCGTGGCTACAATACGCTTACAACCCATCTTTCGGCAAGCCCATCTATTGACCCCTATCAAATCGTAAATATTGAACAACAATATCAACTGCAGGCTGCACTGCCAATTGTAGAAGGCAGAGTATTAAGAAGCGACAATCAGGCACCGATGAAAGATGTTCCTGTTGCATTACTGCCTCCCGGTTCATCCGGAAACGGTGTTGAGGATGCATCCTATATAGCAATAACTGATAGTGATGGACGGTTTACGATTGCCAATGTGGCAGTTAGCGATGAACCATACCGTTTGCTGGCGGCTGCACCCAATGCTGAGAAATACGAAGAAGAGGTTTTACTAAACGAACGGGGGATCATCATTGAGAGAGATCCTCTCTTGCTCGATCCCTCTATGATTACCGTTACAGGACGCGTATTGAATAACGATGATGAACCCGTAGCCAATGCAACGGTACGGTGGGCAGAAGGAGGAACTCCGGTTCAAACCAATAATAACGGACTATTTATAACAGCCAATACACCGGGCGAACACCTGCTTCAGGTTCGTAAAATCGGCCACAGGGATGTTGATACTACTTTAGCTATTCAGGTTTCCGATGTGCCAGAACATTCAGATACCGGTATTGTACCCGGGCAGCCGTGGTCTATGCAATCCTTTACGAATCATGGAAGTAATATTGCTCAGTGGGCCTCCAATCTAAATAACACCCAATCGTTTCAGAATGCCACACCTGATGACGAGACTCCATCATTTAATCCATCTAAACTTGGGTTTTCCGGTAACCTGCAAACCGGGTTAAACATGAATGAAGATGAAGCTCAGGCTATCATCAATAATAACCAGTTAAATATGAGTCACTCACAATTTGGTGATCTGGTTCCGTTTTATGATCATCTTTTTGGTGACGGCCTGGCTTCATCCATCCACGATGCAGGTGTTATCAGAATGAACCGTGCTGTCGGTCGTCTGCATGTTACCGTACAGGACGAAGGTACCGGGGAAGCTATAGAACATGCATCGGTGAGATTTAAATATGCAGATCTTAAAGACAATACGGATAGTGACGGTGAAGTCTATTTTCATGAAGCCCCGGGTGGCACGGTTACACTGGTAATAACTCCACCAGAAGGTACATTTTACGTTCCTCAAACTACTGAGCTGAATGTATCTGACGATGGCGAAATCACCTATATAACTATTAACCTCGAAGCCGGTGCTCTTGTTACCGGAACCGTAACCGCAGCAGGAGAGCCGGTTGAAGGAGCGAACATACGGGTTGAAGGAAGAGATGATATTTCAACCAGCAGTAATGAAGACGGTACATACATGCTGGCAGGTGTGCCCGATGGTGAATGGACGATAAGAGCAGGAAAATCGGGGTACGTAGGAGCAGCTGAAACTGAAACGTTTAGCGCAAACCAAGAGGTGGAGATCGATTTCAGTATTGAGGATTCTGAATTTAATATCGCAACGCTTCTCGGTTTTGATATTGAGGTAGACAATATTTCAATGGATTCCGATACTACTATCAGCGGGGCATTTGTAAACATACCTTCTAATTTGTTGGCAAGTCCATTAGATGATATCCGGCTTGAATTTACCAATGTAGCTGTTTACGAAGATGACGGTGAATTACTGCCAGTTAACGGAGAAGTACGAACCAATGTAAGCCAAATATCGGGCCGTGTATTCAATTTCGTGGTGGTTGATATTACCGACAGTAACGGACTTTTGGTTCGTCCAAGAGAACTATTTAGTTCCATCGGCTATATTGCCGGGCGGGTGGAAGTAAACTATGGAGCAACCTTTAGTAACGTTACCGGCTGGCAATGGCCACAGTCAGATAATCAATACCTGAAGATACCCGACATTAACGATTTACCGGGCGAGGTTAGAGAGGATGAGCTCGTGGTATTTACCAGCGATGGATCATTCCCATTTCCGGATTTGGGACCAAGTGACCTGGATCTGCCCGATCCGGAAATCCCGGAATTTGAGCTCGAATTTGGCGGAGCTGAAGCAGAGTTTTCTCTTTTCGGTTTTGATGTTGCCCTAAATCTTGGCGAAAGTGTATTAAAAAACGACGGCCTGCACCTGCAAGGTGGCCTAAGCCTTGCAGATATTCCGGTTATTGATGATGCATCCGTAGACCTGAACCAACTTTGGATTGGCCGCGATGGTTCCGTAAAAGAGGCAGAACTTGTACTTGATCCACATCCAGAGTTCGAAATTGCCGGCTGGAAAATGGCCATCATATCCGGTGGTGTTACAGCAGCCGGATTAACTGTTGGAGGTTTACTTGAGGTAGATATTCCATTTTCTGAAATAGCCCAAATTAATTTTTCTGAATTGATGATGAGCCCGGATCAGCTTCTTGGAGGTACCTTTAGCCTGCCTGCTGCCGGCGTTGATGTAATGGGGATAGCCACGCTAATGATGAACCCTGCCAAAGACATCACCCTTGGAAAAGTACAGAATCAAGATGTTTACTTTATCAGTGGCGGAGCCTTTATCGAAATGCCGCGGTACCTGGATGATGCTTTGGATTTCAGGAATTTTACGATTCGTACGGATGGACAGTTTTCAGCCAGCATGACGTCTAATTTTGAAACCGATTTCTGGGGTTTGGCAGACCTTACTGTTACAGGTGTCCGGTTTGAATATGAAACCAGCCCGGCTATTCACGTTGACGGGCAATTTGGGCTGCATGGTATACCACTGGTATCGGCGCAGGCAGGTGGTTTAACCTACAGGCCCGGTGGTAATATTTCTTTCGAAGAGCTCGATTTTGAGTTTGATCTTGCTTCTATTGGTTATGTAAGTGCTGCATTAGAATTAATTGATGATGATGTTCGACAGGCTTTTAGCGGAGCCGGAACAATGGAAATTATTGGTACACCCATAGCTGCCGGAGTTGGATTATTGTATGAACGCTACGAAGACGATATCGCTTTTGGCGCAGAAATCATGTCAAATATCCCTCCAATACCTATAGGTACATTTTCGATTGATAATGTAATCGGAGGATTTAGCTTAAACCGCGCTCTTGAAGAATTTGATGTAACACTTGGCGGCAGGGTAGCAATCGCGCCAGGAACCGGCCGTGCAATCTCACTAGACCCGCTACAGGTTACAATTGAGTCGGGTCCTGTGATTACAGGTACTGCAGAACTGAATGTGATGGACCAGGAAATTGCAGACGCAGCGCTTGTGCTCGACTTCCCAAACCGGCTATTTGATCTTGAAGCAGCAATTGGATTTGATAAACTTGAATCCATCAACATTGAGGCAGATGCATCAACACGATTGGTGGTAAGTGGTGCCGAAAATAATTCCTATTGGATGGTGGGTGCGAGGTTAAATGCATCACTTTCGAGACTGTTTGATGCAAACGCAAATATACTTGCAGCCTGGGATTTAAATGTCTCAGCTCATCCTGAATATGAACAATATACATCGTTTGTAAACCCAGATTATATTACAGGGGGCACTATTAATGGCATTCATCTTGATGTGGGAGTAGAGTTTGGAAGGCCGCCGGAAGATCCATGGTGCTATGAAAGAAGTGTTGGTGAGATTTGTGGATATTTCTGGAATAGCAGCCGCTGCGAAATTAACGCCGATTTTGAAGGAAGCAACTATAATTTGTATGTAGGTTCAGAATGGGGCGTTGGGGGACATGCTCGTCTAATCGGGATTACTCTATTTGAGATAGACGGATATATGTTTGGTTCAGTTGAAGGAAGCTATAATAACGGAATCTGGACTGCCGGAGGAACCGCCATGGGTAGTATATCCGCATCGGTAGGAAGTTGTCCTGATGAATGTGCAAACCGTATTTGCCGCAGGAAAAAAGTGATCCCATCAGGTGGAAGCATTTGTGTAAGTGCAGGTGTTAATGTGGGCTATCACTCCGGCGACGGCTTAAATGTATCCGTAACAAGAAATCCATAATCATTGAGGGTTTTGCAAAGCCCTCTCATTCATAAAGCAGATCAAAAATTTTATAAACTATGAAGTCTTTAAAATTCATCAGTCTTGCAATTATAACTTTATTACTGTCATTTCAAATGGCTTTTGCCCAGGCCATGGACTATGACGATGAACTGGTTCGATGGACTCCTCAAGGTTCACTTATTTTTGTAAATGAAGGAGCTGTTTCTGAAGATATACCTCTTGATGGTGTTGTTCAGGCGGTAGTTTACAGGCGTATTGGTGATAACGATTCTTTCGAGGAAATTACCCGGCTCGAACGTGCAGATAGTTGGGATGAATTTGTTGAACGTGCCGGTATGGAATTAATTCAGCAGCTTAGTGAGGGTTTGCGAATTACTGAACAGGAAGAACTATGGTCTTACATAAGAGAACATCCGCTTATTGATCATTATGATATAAATTTAGCGTTAGACCGAAGAATGTGGAAAGCATTTGGTACGGCTTATACGGATAACGAATCCGCTGAACTGAGGCCGGGCCAGGAAGTTACATACAGAGTTCGCCATGTAATGGAAGACGGAAGTCCTCCTGACACACTCTATCACGGAACCGTAGTAGTTGGTGAAAAGCCTGTTATAGAATCCCCAATACTTGTTGACAGGCTTGAACGAAAAAATGAAGTAGGTGCAATATGGTCATCACCACTGGAAGGCTCCCATGATGCTATCTTTGCCCATGTGTATAGACAGCACGAATCCGGCAGTGAATTTGAAAAAATTCCGGGCCAAATATTTGCAAACAGGATTGATGACAGAATTGTATACAGGTGGAGAGAATCCATCGAACCAGGCAGAGCCTTGCGGTATTATATCCGCCCGTTAGATATTGCTGGTGTACCCGGCCCCCCATCCGATACAACAACCGTCATTTCAGCCGATTTTGATAATCTTCCGCTGCTTGGAAATGTAAGTGCAACCGATACCACTGATGGTATCTATCTCTCCTGGCATGAGATAGATGAAAGACCCTACATTACTGGCATCGAGATCCGGCGTTCGAGAGATGCAAGATCTGGTTACAGGATACTAGATACACTATCAGTTTCTGCAACAGAATATTTCGATTATCAGGCATTGCCAAATACAATGTACTACTACCAGTTTCGTGTTGTAACTGTCAGAGAGGCAACCGAGCTGCCATCCGGAGTGGCAAGTGCATCGTATAGAAACAAAAACACACCACCATCAACTCCGGCAGGCCTTACTGCGGAGCACGAAGAAGAAGGAGTTCGGCTGACATGGGATTCAGTACATGAACCAGATTTATTTGGCTATTATGTGTACAGAGGTACAAGCAGGCATGACTCGTTAGCTGTTGTTTCCAGGGCTATCAGGGATACAACCACATTTTTAGATAACTCGGAAGAGCTTGATGGCAGAACAAATTATGTATATGCAGTACAAGCAGTAAATGTAAGTGATTTACGAAGTGAACTATCAGACAAAATAGTAATCAGGCCAAACAGGCTGGTACAACCCCCAGCTCCACCTGGTGTTCAGGGATATGGTGAACTCAACCGTATACGCTTATCGTGGTCTGGGGTCCAAAGGCAGGATCCGGCTGTTGCAGGCTACCATCTCTACAGAAGTTCAGAGCCGGTTGCCAACTACCGTGAATCGATGAAAGGAGCCGAAATGGCAAAAGCTGCAGGGCTTGAACGAATTAATGAAGAAATGCTTAACTCCACCCATTTTGACGACTTGGCAGTAGAGAGTGGAGCCATCTATTACTATGCTGTAACTTCTGTAGATCGTTTTGGGGTAGAAAGTCAGTTGTCTTCGGTATCAAGGTTTCGTACAGCATCAAAAGTTATTCTTCCGCCAAGCCAGTTCAGTGCCCGGCAAACCTCATTCGGTGTGGAATTGCGGTGGAATGAAACCCAGCAGCAAGATATCCGGGAATATCGAATATACAGGAGGGCAAGGGGCGAAGAATCACCCACTTTATTGTCTGATTTACCCGCCAGCACAACCCGTTACACGGATGATACAGCAGTTAACGGAACCGTGTATTGGTATTCCATTCAGGTTTCAGGAGAAAGCGGAGAAAGCCGCCGCAGTACAGAGAGATCAGTACATTTTCAATAATGAAAATCTTCATAAACTGATTTTGATCCATAGAGCCAAAATCTATATTTGTGTCAATTCATGGCATCTCCAAACCCTGAAATTGGCAGGAGATTTCACTTACGTGAGAATCGTTAAAGTTCGGTGTATTGTATAGGTGAGAGTATTAATATGCCGGAGATGGTATAAAATAGTGCACCTTTCTATTGCTTGTAACACATCTTTAAAAAGAAAAACTTAAAAAGGGATTAGCAGATAAAAATTCTGCAATACAGTGCAGAATCTTTTTAGCCAAAAGTTCGGACTAGATTTAAAAATCTTAGTAATAATTGTCGGAGAGTGAACCTGATTTTGGCTTATAACTATAGATCAATGTGATACCAAAACAGACACCAATACATTTTAATGATGAAAGAATACCAAAATCAATTCTTGTTAACCAGTTTCACCTGGCTTTTAATGACCCTGTTGTTATTCAGTTCGTGCGGAACGGATAGTAATGATGCTAATGATGTGACATTTTCTGATGGTATTCATGAAGAAATTCTTGAAACCCTGGATGAAGAGATGCTGGACACTATTGAGCATGAGCTCGAAATGCCCATTCACAGAGGGTCAAATCCGCCATTTATTGAATCCTTTTATGGCGACCATGCTGGCAGTGATGGTATAACCTTTGTAATGGCCCCAAATATTCGAAAAAGCACGAATGTACCAACTGACCCTCCAGAAGGTGGACAACAGTTTTTAGATAACTATGTTCGTTTAAGTAATCAAAATCCGGATTTATATACCATTGATTTTGACAGGCGACATATAGATCGTGAGCCCTTTTATGGCAGCGGGGCATACATCATTGGTGAGGATAACAGGTTCTCGGTATTTGCAATTCAAATGAGTGACCGGCCGGGAGGCGTTGCGATTAGCATGAATATTTTTTCGGGAATTGTATCGGCACATGGTATAGAAGAGGCTCACTATGCTTTTTTTCTGGTAGATAATGGGGGTGCAAGCGGATTTATCCCAAACGGTACCGGCCGCACGTTTGAAGATGGTGAAGGTATTGCGGAGATCTCCGTATGGCCTGAATAACTAAAATATTGGTTAGCAGGCAATAATCAGAATTTGTACAAGTACATAATCAACATAAATCAATACATAGACCAACGAAATGAAAAAATACACGAGAAGAAGCATTAACCGTATACTGATCCTGATTGTTTCAGCATTATTTCTATCAAACTGCGGCACAGACAGTAACAGTTCTGGCCCCGAATTCATCGATGGCATCCATGAAGACATTTTAGAGGTAGTGGATGAAAACATATTAGCAATTATTGAAGGCGAGCTTGAAGTACCCATTCATCGGGGATCAAATCCACCCCAATTGGAGGATTACTACTTAATTCAAGAGAGTGGAATTACATTTTCAATGTCTCCATTCCAGTTTTATAAATCTACCGTACCAGACGAATACATGACAAAGGATACCAATATATCTAGCCAGTATTTTCGCTTTAATAACCAAAACCGGGACGATTTTACCATCGATTTTGATACGGGCAATGGATTTTCACAAATATACATGGGGAGAGGTTATGTAATCGGACAGGGTCTCAGCTTTTCAGTTTTTGCAATACAGGAGCATGTATACGACGAGGGTGTTCGAACAGTGCTTGTGGTTTTTTCAGGGATCATCAATGAAGATGAATTTGGAATAGATGAACCTTACACCGTTCGGTTTATGCTCGACGATGGAGGAATCGAAGGAGAAACTCAATTAATATGGGACTTACCTACCGGAACAGGCCGTTCATTTATTGATGAAGAAAATATTGCCGGCATATCTGGATGGCCGGGTTGATATTTAGCCACTACCGGCGAAGACGGAACCTACACGCTTGCTGGTGTTAGTGAAAAGGAGTGAACTAACTGTGCAGGTAAATCGGGATACATTGGTCATTATTAACGGTAATATTCAACTTGAATCAAAAAGCAACCATAGATGTCAGCCTTGAAGATTCCGAATTTAAGATAGCCACGCTACTAAGATTCCAAATTGAAATGGACGATATTTCCATGGACTCAGATACCATCATTATCGGTGGTTGGTAAACATTATTACCTTCAATGATGATATTAATGGTGAGAATGGTGTATCGACAGCAGCCCCTGATGTAACCAGTAATTTTAACTTTCATGTAGTTGTTTCATCTGAATAACATGTTGTAGAACTATCCTATTTAAAAATTGTTGGTTAAACGAATTCGAATGATCCGGGGCTTGACGTTGAGGCGCCACCAGCACTACCGGTAAATATTGTTCATGCATGGTTTGAAAATGATAACTGAAGTTTGTTTTATGATTTCAGAGACCAGGGAAGTGCAGAAACTATCTGGAGTTTCTTTATATACCACGCAGAATTTTCAACAATATTAGTAGAGTGGAATTCAGAAATAAACGAGTTGCCCGGAAGTGTATCAATCACAAACACTGATGGTATTCTTATTGAAGAACTTCTGAACCAACAATCTGTTGAGATAGGCACAGGCGAACTTGAAGGTTTGCAATTGGATTTCTTGCTATCTAAAGTGTTGACACTTTAATTTCACTTCTTGTGTTGAGTAGAAATGTAAACCTTCAGCTGGTTTTTAAATATTTCTCTCCCATTGATGCACTTCAAATTTTGTATCTTGCTTACTACAAATTTCAATAACTAATTTTTTGTATTAAGCATAGTAATGAGTAATTCCAATTTATCAGAACTACTCCAGGCCGCTGAAGAATTTGCACGGCTGGGAGGTGATTCAACACTAAATTACTTTAAAAAAAGCTTTCAACTCGAAAGAAAAGAGGATCAATCCCCGGTAACCAACGCAGATCGCGAAGCTGAGACTATCATCAGAGAGCATATCAAAAAATATTTTCCCGGCCACGGTATTATTGGTGAAGAATTTGGTGCAGAAAATGAAAATAGCGATGTAGTTTGGGTGTTAGACCCGATAGACGGTACGCAAAGTTTTATCCACGGAGTGCCGCTCTACACAACGTTGATTGGAATTTTGATCAACAACGAGCCAAAAGTTGGGTTGATCTATGCTCCTGCAACCGGTGAGCTGGTTGCAGCAGCTGATGATCTTGGTTGCTATTTGAATGGTGAAAAGTGCAGCGTCAGAGTTTGTGAGAATCTTTCTGATGCCACTTTTTTATCAACAGAAGTAACCACATTCGATACCTACGGATTCAAAAAGCCGTTTGATAAACTGATTGATGAAACCCGTATACACAGAACCTGGGGAGATGCATACGGGCATATGCTTGTTGCAACCGGCAGGGCAGATGTAATGATTGATCCAATCCTAAACCTTTGGGATGCAGCTGCACTGAAGCCTGTACTAACAGAGGCGGGAGGATCGTTTACTGACCTTGATGGCAAAGCAACGATACAAACGGGTAACGGGCTATCCTGCAACACGTTATTAAAAGATAAAATCATAACCATTTTCAGCGATAAATAAACCAATGAAAATCTGCCTACGTGCACTACTACTTTCTCTTATTTTCATACCAACCCTTTGGGGACAAAACGGAGATTTTGAAAAATATCCGCAGCTTAATTTTAACATCAGCCATCTGGAAGCAGATATACGTATCCAGGAAAACGGCACCATAGAGGGTGATCTGCGTTACCAGGTAATTGTTACCGGCCAGGAAGTGCAGGAAATGAAGTTTGATGCTGCCCGAATGACAATTCAATCTGTCTCTGTGAATGGTGTACCAAAAGATCACCGGTTCGAAGATCACACCCTCGTTATTGAGCTTAATGAGAGTGTGGATAGAGGCGAAGCGCTAAAGGTTCAGATTATTTATGAAGCTGTACCTGTTTTTGGTATCCACAAAAATGTGAGAGGAACCTTATTTACATCGCAACTACCAAGAACTACACATCACTGGCTCCCTGTAATTGATCATCCCCGTGCAGAATTCACAACTGATATTAGTTTTACACATCCAACAGGCTACACGTTTGTTGCAACAGGCAATAATATGGGCTCAGAATTGCTTAATGTTGATGAAGAGACAACACGGTTTGGTTCATCCACACCGGTACCTGCTTCAGCTCTTGCCTGGGTGATGGGTAATTTTGAGCAGGTTCTTTCCACTTCAGATAGTGAGCAAGGCATGCAGGGAGTTGATTTTGATACCTTTCGAACATTCACAGATACCGGCAGCAATGCCATTCATTTCTACTCTGAAACGAACGATAACCTCTCTTCGATTATTGAGCCAGCCATTTCAGCTTATTTGAAATTAAAAGGACAATTTGGGCGAAGTGTGTCCGGTGAGGATATCCATATCGTTGTGTTAGAGGATGATTTCTGGGAAACAAAGAATTATGGTGCAGGAGTGATTTATGTGTACAAAAATTTGAACAACCTCGAAGATCAGGTAAAACGAGCACTTTTGGCACAATGGTTTGGTGTAAATGTTAGGGAAATCCAGTGGAGTGATTCGGATGCCATACTTGCACTACAGGCACTAAAAGCGAGTAAACTATTTGATTTAACATTGACAGCAGGTGACTTTTCTAGCATGTATGATGCGTTTGGTACTGTAAATTTTTCTCGCTGGCTGAACTTTACAGATCAGCAGGAATCGGCTGCATTTAGTCATGACCTCAGATATGTGATTGATCAGGGAGTTTTAGTAGATCATAAGCTGCTAAGCTGGGGCGGCCTTTCAGAACTGATTTACAATGCAACAGGCCAGCCATATTTTGAGGGAATTACATTGGAGCCAATTATAATAGATGAGCCTGAACAATATGTTTACCGTGTTTCGGTAGAATGGGAGGAGGGAACATCTACTGCGCAGGTTCGTTTTGAAGCAGAGGGAGATGTAATTGATGAACTGGTAAGTGTAGTTGCAGCAGAACAGACGTTTACCGGCCAGCGAACGCATGATATCACTTTCTCAGGGCGAACGGAAGCTGTAGTGATTAATGTATCATCCGGAATTGAAAATATAAAGTTCAACATAACAGATCGTGATGATATTGAGCTTATTGAATCGAAACCATTTATGTTCTGGCTTCATCAGCTTCGCGAAAGTGAAGATAGTTCAAGGAGGGTGGCTGCTGCTGCCGGACTTGCTGAGGTTTCTGATAATCCCGATCTACAGCTCGCCCTGAATGATCTGCTTCAAATGGAGAGCAACCCTGAAGTACTTGCCGAGATAATCCGTTCTATGGGTAAAATTACGCGGGGTGCATCCGGAACAGAAGAGCGGTTTATTCAAAATTCGTCCATAAACCAGCATAGGGCAGTACAGCTGGCAGCAGTTGAGGTACTTGGGAATTTTGAGGGTAATCAGCGGGTTATCGGCCGTCTTCGTACAGTAATCAATCAAACAGAGTACAGTGATGTCCGCAAGGCTGCAATCCATTCGCTGTTTACTGCTGCCACACCCGCTGAATTTCGTAGTACTGTTCAAAATGTTGTAACAAGAGAAGAATTTTTAGACTACGTACCTCTTTTACTTGAGCTTCTGGCTGAAAAAGGAGAGAGAGAGGCAGCTGTTGACATGGCTGAAACATTCTTATCACCCGAATTTCCTTTCCACACCAGAAAAGGTGTTCTGGAAGTAATGCTTGCGGCAGATCAGTCTCCATCAAACTGGAATGAAAGATTGCCTGATCTGCTTGCCGACGCTGACCCAAGAATCCGTTACAAAGCTGCTGATGCTTTGCAACGTCTGAGTTCTCAACAAAGAAACCGTATCATCTCAGACCGAATTGAGGATGAATTTGATGTAAGGGTTTATCAAAAGCTGCGGTAAAATTCAGATAGGTAGTAATGCACCCTTACTATTCTGGCACCACTGCTACAGTGCAAGAGTAAACAAAACAGATCAGGTTTTCAGTTTTCACATGGTTAACTGTAAAACCTGATCTACTGCTTCACCCATTTTAGCAGATTTTTGAAACCTGCTGTACTTCCGTAGCTTAGATTCTCACTTCCTGACTTCCGCACTTTTTTATTTTACAATTTTCAGATATTGATAATCAACGAGTTGCGAGTCTATAAAGAACATTTCTGGTGTCCCGAAACCACTTCAACCATCCAAAAAAGCAGCAAGCCCAACTCTGAAATAAGCCTCTTTGGCCTTGAATTCCCGGTTCGTAAGGCGGTGCGGTGCTTTACGAATCCTAAGCCAC
>REDS01000152.1 GCA_007693395.1 Balneolaceae bacterium
CTTTTCTCTTCTTCATCGTCATCCAGGCGTACACCCGTCTGCAATACTACCGTACTGCCAAACAGCGGCTCCATTTCAAAATCGACAGGCACATAACAGTTTTGGTTTAAAGGAGCCACATGCGGCTCAGGTTTGGTGGGGGCCGTAATGGTTGCATTCACCGCAAACCCGTCGGACCGCTCAACGGCTAACCGATACGTATCATTGGGAATGATTTGATTGTTGTACACAAACGTATGATGATTCACCCCCTCATGATCCCAGACCCGGCTATCAAGGATGACCGTTGAACCCCGGTCCAGGTTTTGAAGGGATACGGTGGCATCGAGTGAGTCCGTAGCTTCTATGGTAAAGGGTGCGTTCAGGTCCCGCACCCTTATATAGTGGGTTTGTTCATTCAGATCGAGGAAACCGTAAATTGAATAGATGCCGGTCTCCAGGTCAATCGGGTCCAGGCTGTTGTCGCAGGAACTGAAGCCTACACAAACCAAAACGGAAATCAGAATAAACAGACTATCTTTTGTCGTCATGGTTAAGTCTGAACTTCGGTTTATAACGTATTAACAATCTAATAAATATATTAGATTGGGTCATAACATTCCCCGGTTTGAATGACTACATCGTTCGGGGTCGTTATAAATTCAATGGGATTACTTGTAGCAATCAAAGACTCTTCATTATCATATGCACTGACTGTATACCTGATTTGACAAAAACCACCACTTTGTTCCGCTGCCCCCACTCCTGTATCAATAAAACCATTTGTTGAAACATTAAATGAACCCCCGGAGTATCCAGTGGCCGGTATTGGAGTTCGAGTTACTACATATTCATCAGCACCAGGAACCGGATTCCATGATATGTCAGGATGTCCATTAGTTACTGTACCACTTAAAGTGAAGGTATACATCTCCTTACTCAATGCGGAATCTGTTTCACTTTCATTAGAAAAGCCAGCCATTATTAAAATAATGAGTATACCCAAAAAATTAACGGAGAGATTATGTAGTGTTTTCAATTCTTTAGTATTTGTTAAGGTTAAATAGTTGTTAACTATATATATAAATAGTCAAATATTAATTTAACCGTAAATGGTCCAATAAAATGAAACAATCCGGCGGGCATACCTGAGAGATATCAACCGGAACGGCGAGAGTGTCGTAATAAAGGGCGCCGAATTTTAAGGTGCTGTCAAAAATGTCGTAAACCTCCGGTTCGGTCTGTTCATAAAAATCGGGAGCAAAGTGAATGTAGCTGAGGTAGATGTTGCCTGCAAAGAGATGATCTCCACATCTTCGATCTAAACCTGACCCGGGAAGTATTAAACTAACCTGCTCCTGTGGTGTGAAAGAGAAAGCAGCTCTGCCCCGGGAATCGGGTGTAAGAACTTGCGGTGCTCCCCAGGGGCTGTTTTCTGTTGGCCCCAAACCCACTCTCAACACAACCGTACCCCCGTTCATCGGCTCCATTGAAAACTCTATGGGTACAAAACAGTTCTGGTTTAGCGGTTCCGTTACCGGCTCCGGCATGGTGGGCGTAAGAGTGGTTGCTTCAACGGTTACTCCGTCCGACCTTTCAACGACGAGGCGATACTCGTGATCGGGAAATACAGTGTCGCTGAACAAAAAATTATGCTGATACACATCCTGATGTGCCCGGCGCTCACTATCGAGCAGGGTGGCCGTTCCAAGCGTGATATTGTGAAGAGTGACGGTAGCGTTAATGGATTCGGTGGCTTCGCGGGTAAAGGGTGCGTTGAGGTCGCGCACACGGATGTAGTGATTCTGCTCCTTGAGATCGAGGAAGCCGTAGATGGCAAAGAGGCCCGTCTCTTCGTCGATAGGTTCGAGGGTGTTATCACAGCCGGATAAAGCAGCTGCCAGGCTGAAGATAAGAAGGATATGTAAACATCGTGGCAGGGTCATGAATAAACATTTAACTTTAATTGGCATTTTGTTTTACTACAACACCGGGAAGGTTGCTGTTCTTCTCTGAATCGGCAATAACCGGCTGGCCATTCACAATAACCCAATCAAATCCTTCGGCATAGGCGTGGGGATTTTCAAAAGTAGCATTGTCGCGAACAGAAGCGGGGTCAAAAATCAACAGGTCTGCGGCAAATCCTTCACGAATCAGGCCTCTTGGTGTTTCAACACTCGTTTGATCTGAAAGCCCAAGCGTTTGGGCAGGGAGTCCGGTCATTTTATGAATAGCCTCTTCAAGCGACAGCAGTTCTGCATCGTGTACATATTTATGAATTATTCGCGCAAAGCTTCCATAGCCGCGTGGATGGCGCATTGTCGGGCTTCCATCAGAACTGATCATCACATTGGGATCGGCCAGAAACCTGCGCATTACATCTTCGTTCATCACAAAATAGGCGGCACTCGCTCCCCGAGGCCCAATATCATCAATCAAAACATCTTCAAAGGGTTTGTTTAGCTCATCGGCTACTTCGGCCAATGTTTTACCTGCCCAGGGAGCTGTACCAAAAAGTGTGGCTTCGGGTCCGTTTCGCAGATGAATTCTGTTGCGGAGAAATTCAGCCAGCTCATCACGCCGGGTTTCAACGATCTCATCAAAATCGTGCGGGGGCAGTGCCCATTCGGGAAACACAATGCCAATTCCTGTGAAACTGGCTACGTAGGGATAGAGATCAGCGGTAACGGCAAGCCCTTCATTACGGGCTTCATCAAGAAGAGCCAGTACATCTTCTGCGCGTGACGGATCGTTTCCATAAACAATTTTAATGTGGGATACGTGAACGGCAGCACCCGATCCCCGGCCCTGATCGAGCAGTTCTATGATGGATTCTTCAATTTTGTCGTCATCTTCGCTTCGGATGTGGCTCATCACCAGGCCCTCATATTCGCCAACGGTTTCGGCCAGTGCAATCAGTTCGGGGAGGTCGGCAAATGTGCCATGGTCGTACTCCAATCCGGTGGTCATGCCAAAGGACCCGGCCTGCATAGAGCTGCTGATAATTTGCTGCATCTGCTCGATATAGTGCGGATCGAGCCCAACTTCGCGGGGAGCATCCACGAGCTGGCGAAGTGTATTTTGGCCAACAAAATGAACAATATTTGGCCCGATTCCGGCTGCCTCCACACTGTTCATCCAACCGGCAACATCTTCTCCACCGGGACTTCGTCCGTCTTGCCCAAGAGTGATGGTGGTTACTCCCATGGAGAGAAAATTGTTGAATCGGGGAGTTTCAAGGGCATCGCCGTGTGAGTGTGTGTCGATAAAACCGGGGGTAATAAGTTTGCCAGAGGCATCGATAATCTGCTTTACATCAACCGTTTCCGGGCTGAAATTGCCGATTTCTGCTATTAATCCGTTTCTTATGATGATGTCTCCATCGTAGAAATCACCACCGGTACCATCGGCTATGGTGCCGTTTAGGATTAGTATATCTGAACTGTTGGAGGTGTTATTATCAGAGCACCCGGTAAGGAGCAAAAGAGAGAGGGAAAGAGAAAGAAGGTACTTCATAATTAGAGAGGTTTTTTACAGATTTGTGGAAACAGCTTCGTAGATTCCGTTGTGTTCTCAACTTATTAAATCGAAACTTAAAATGGGCGTGCTATTTCGGCACCTTAAATCATTGGTACTGCCACTCATTGTGTTGGTTGCTGTACCCTGGTTGCTTCTGGAAAACAGAGAGCCGGATCTGCATCTGCTTATGATTCCCGGTGCTGTAGTATTACTAATTGGCCTGTTTATAATGGGAAGTACTATGCGCCTGTTTGCTCACCGGGGTGAAGGAACACTGGCTCCGTGGGACCCTCCCAAAAAGCTTTTAACAAATGGCTTGTACGCTTACGTACGTAACCCAATGATTTTGGGTGTACTTAGCGTGCTTTTTGGTGAAGCGATGATTTTTTTATCCTGGAGAATTGCCGCCTGGGCAGCTCTCTTTTTTCTGATCAACACTCTCTATTTTAAATTTTCTGAAGAACCGGGCCTGGAAAAGAGGTTTGGTGAAGAGTACATCGAATACAAAAAAAATATACCCCGATGGCTGCCTAAGTTTACTAATAAGGAGATGAAATAGAACAATCTAAACAACCTTCGAGCGTGCTTACACCTCGAAGCGTTGTGGTATGTTGGTTGATGAGCTTGGTTGAGACAGCCTTGGGCGTGAACCCGCCACGATTGAAGGACCTTCGGACGCTTCAATGTGGCTAAGTTATTTTAAACAACCTTCGAGCGTGCTTACACCTCGAAGCGTTGTGGTATGTTGGTTGATG
>REDS01000197.1 GCA_007693395.1 Balneolaceae bacterium
GCTGAGTCATTCGCTGGGCGATGTCAAGGCTGGTTGCATTGCTGAAGTGGCTGAAATCAGGTACAACAAAACCGGTTCCTCGTGCTCTAACGAAGTCTGTTGATCGATCAAAAACATCGTTACCCACTCGAACGCTCAGTCCAAAATCCTGAGTAAGATCTCTGTTCAGGTTCAAAGCAATATTAGAGGTTAGGTCTCTGCTGTTGATTCGGGTTTCTTCTCGGAAACCACCTGCTGAGTTCCAAACAAATTCGTTCTCAAGGCCAAGCGGACCCGGTTCAATTTCAGTTCGCTCATCTGAGTAAGTATCAATACCAACGAGATAATCGAGGCTCAGCCAATCTGTGAACTGATACGAAGCCCGAAGGTTACCGATAATCCGGTTTACATCATCTACGTATGTATTTGTATTTGCATCATAAACAGGATTTCGACCGGTTCCCCGCCCATCTCTGCTATCGGAACGCATAGTTCCATCATCGTGCCTCCAGTCTGTTACATCAGCACTTGTATTCCAGTAAGAGAGACGCTCCATAAAATTTACAAATGGAACTCTGCTTCCGCCTGAGTTGATATAGTTGGCACTTGCTGCAACAGTGAGTGGCCCCTGGAAAAGCTCTCCGGAAACCCGGATAGATGTACGGTCCCAGTCGTTATTGGGTATTACACCCTCATTCTGTGAATTTGAAATGGAGGTATAGAAAGTTGCGGTTTCCGTGCCACCTGAGATACTTACCGAATTGTTAATTCCAACGCCAGTACGCATAGAGTTTACCCAGTTATTAAAATACTGTAAATCTGGTGTTTCACTGAATGGAGCTCCCCATGAAGGCCAAAACCCGTCAGGTGCTGAACTAAAACCAAAACCCGGCCCGTAAACATCCTGATAATCAGGAGTATTGATGATATCTTCACGACTGATACTGGATGAAAAGTCGATGCGAACATCACCGGGCTGACCTCGCTTAGTAGTAATGATAACCGCTCCGTTTGCTGCTCTTACACCATAAAGTGCTGTAGCAGGTGCACTCTTCAAAACTGAAATCGATTCAATATCTTCCGGGTTGATGTCAATAGCCCTGTTTGACATACCGCGAACACGGCCTGCTGATTCAGTAGTTGAGTTGTCAATAGGTACACCATCAACAATAAACAGTGGCTGATTATTAGCGGAAGGATCGAGTGAGGTGAAGCCACGGATGAAGATCTGTGAACCCTGTCCGGCTCCACCACCACCGCGGTTGATCTGTACACCGGATACCTGACCCTGAAGAGAATTCAGCAGGTTGTTACTGCCAGCGCGGCCAATATCCTCTGCGGATACATCCTGAATAGCATATCCAAGTGCACGGCGCTCTCTTTCAATACCAAAAGCGGTAACAACCACTTCATCAAGTTCACGGGTTGATACTGCCAGCTCAATATTAAGCTCGGTAGTTTCACCTTCGGCCACGGTTATCGAGGGTCTTTGTGATATATAACCGATAAAGCTGATTTCAAGCTGATAATCTCCAGCAGGAACATCGGCGATTGTAAAAAGGCCGTCGAGATCGGTGGCATCACCAATACCAAGGCCGCGAACAAGCACGGTTACGCCAACCAGTGGTTCGCTTGTTTCAGAGTCTGTAACCCTGCCCGTAATGGTTCCCTGCATGGCGGCTTCATTTACGGCATCCGGGGTTTCTGACCGGCTGAAGATCATGGTTTTGTTGTTTTCGCTCATTTTTACTTCGAGATTGGTCTCTTCAAGTAATTTTGCCAAAACATCAAAAACATACTCATCACTTCCCGAATAGGTAACAGATGGGTTCTCGATGGATTGTGTATCAATGGAAATATCCACGTTCAACTCATCTGCAAGACGGTGCAGAACGTTAATTAGCGGCATGTTTTCAACCTCGAGAGAAACTTTCGGTTGTTTTGAGTCTTTCTCTGTTATGTAAAGTGCAGAGATTTGTGCAAGCTGGCTATCTTGATATGAAATTGCCATGCTGTTCGGTGCATTTGCACTGCCGGCCAATAAGGCAGTTGGCAAGGCAAACAGAAATCCGGAAACGGCAAGGCAAATCCATGATCGTAACCATAGAGATTTGGTTTTAGTAACGTTGCTCATCATTCGCTGTGGTTTGTTAATGGTTGGTTTTTGGTTGAAGTCCAGGTTATTTCATTCGCAGAACTGTCTATCTCGTAATCGATATTCAGTGTTTGCGAAATAATACTCAGTAGCTCAGGGAGTTCATCCCTTGTGAGATCGGCACTCAGTGTGAGTTGCTTTACATTTTCATCAAGAAAATTGAATTCGTAATTATAAAGCCGTGCTAATGTTCGGCTAATCTGCCAAAGGGGTTCATCGTAGAAGAATAGAGTGCCATCAATCCAGCTCAGGTAGTTGATAACGGAAGTGTTTTCTATGATGATTTCCTCGGTACCGGGATAATAAAGTGCAAAATTGTTTCTTGATAGAGTAGCACGAATTCCTTCGTTATCAATTTGATTTCCACTCTCGAATGCTACCACACCTTCTGATACGGCGATCTGAATATTTCCGGCAGCTTCGTCCATTTTGATGTTAAATTCGGTACCCAAAACGTGTATGGTGGCATCATCAGTCTGAACAGAAAACGGTTTTTCCTGATCGCTTACTATTTTAAACCAGGCTTCACCACTGAGAATAACATGGCGTTTGGCAGAGATGAAATTTTTGGGCACCCGGAGCGATGAATTTGAATTCAGGCGAATCTGAGAACCATCAGAGAGTGAGATAATCCGGTGTTGTTCATCCAGGGTACTGAAGGTGCGGTATGTAATTTCATCATCCATTGAATGAGCTGTAGTGCTTCCCTGGTAGATGAACGTCCCTGATAATAATGCGATACAGATGATGGCAGCTACTGCAATTTTTACTTTCCAACCCGACTGATTCCGCGACTGATACCTGCTTTGGCTGCGACGGGTTTGTTTAATTTTTGACAAAATTTTTGCAGATGGAACATCGGGTGTAAGCAGGAGATTGTCATTATTCGAATAGCGGCAGATGTCCCTGTCGAGATGATCCTCAAAATACACTTTACCTTCACCGGTTTTAAACCAGTTGTACACCTGCTTCATCTCGGCAGCAGTGCATTGATTTCTGAAAAATTTCTGTAGTAGTTCTTTATCCAAAAAGCATAATTATTTAGCTGTTACAAAGTAAGACACCACAAAGGTTAAAAAGTGTGGTGAAAAATCTCATATAGTTGAAAAAATTATACGAATTCAGGAGAAATGGGCAAATTGATTAGCTCTTTGCAGCTTTTTGATGCGGTATATCTGCGTGCTCACTTAAGTACTCTTTGATAAATTTCGAAGCGTGGTAATACTGAGATTTAACCGTATTCACAGTAATTCCCATTTTTTGGGCAATTTCACTGTTCGTCATCTCTTTTTCGGATTTCATCTGAAAGATATCGCGTTTGCCCTGTGGTAATTCCGAAAGGCCGCGCATCAGGATTTTCCTGTACTCTGAGTAGAGAATCACCTCTTCTGTACGGTTCACGGGCTTTATCTTTTGTTGTTCAAACTGAATCTGTTTCAGAATTTTTCTCTTATTGTTTCTGATCATATTCAGAACATGATTTCTCACCGATGAGAAGAGATAATTTTTAATATCGCTGTTTACCGATTGCCGGTTGTCCCAGAGTTTTACAAACACATCGTGCACAGCATCTTCCGATAGCTCTTTACTTTTCAAGTACTTAAATGCTAAACTGTAGAGGCGTTTGTGATATTGATGATAAATTAATTCAAAGGCATCATCCGATCCGGACCTGAGTTTTGCCAGTAAAATTTGATTATCGTTTTGAAGCATAAAACGCGGAAGCTGAGCAAAATTAACGTTAACGGCGGTGTGTAGCTGAATGAAATGATCGTTGTTAAAAAATGATCATGTGATAGAATAGATAACCATCAGTAAAAATCCAACTTTTAAAAAATCAAAACCGGATCAAATTGCCGTCCAACAACTATCCAAATGTAAAAGAGGGGTTTTTGTGCTGTGGCAAGCGCTCTTTTTCCAGTGATTGTTGATAATATGCTTCCACATCTTTAAGGGTGTTTACATCATTCGGGCCTAAATCCCATCGGATTGCCCGAAATCTGGGGAAACGAAGTGTATAACCGGCTTTGGTTCGTTTGTTGATCTGGATCTCATCAAACTCAATTTCAAT
>REDS01000153.1 GCA_007693395.1 Balneolaceae bacterium
AAACTGCTTTCAGAGCAGGAGGATGTTACTAATAAAATACCTGCAAAATATAGTGTAAGTTTTAGAAATTTCTTCATGACAATATATATTAATATGATATTGTTAAATTAAATAAAAAGGTTCTGGTTGTGGGAGGTGCGGCACTCTCAAAGCCCAATGCATTCGTACCGACTGCGTGTACAGATTCCGGATCGTACCCATTAAGATTGCTGGAGATAAGCCATACATTGTTGACTGTTGCTCCTACACGCACACGTTGTACGGGGATATTTTCCAAAAACCTGCCTGGAAGATCATAGTCAAGATTAATGTATCTGAGCCTGACGTTTGTGGCGTCGTAAATATTGGCCTCATGTATTCCCAAATTGCCGAGACCGGCAACCACACTCCAGTATTGTTGTTGTGTAATTTCAGTAGAATTCGGGCTAAATGAACCATCATCACTTTCTACAACACCTTCAACAACAATATTTTCTCGTTCGCCGCCGGGTGCGGTTACTGCTGCTGTTCCCATAAGCTGCATCTGCTGGTTGGTTTGCGAGAATATCTCTCCGCCAATACGTGCATCAACCAGGAAGCTAAATCTTAAACCTCTGTAACCAAAAGAGTTGGTAACACCCATAAGAGCTGATGCCTGCTGGTTGCCCAATCGAACGTTTTGTTCGGCAGTCGGGAATCCGTTGCCATCAAGAATTTTCTGGCCGTAATACGGACTTGATTCATCATCTACACGCCTGAAACCGGTTCCGACAATTTCACCAAACAGCTCACCGGTTTCTGCCCGGATAGAGAGGTTATCAAAACCGCCGAGCCTGTAGAAATCTACATTTTCATGCAGTTCAATAATTCGGTTTCTGTTTGTGGAGAAATTGAACGAGGTGTTCCATATGAAGGATTGTCTTTGGATAATATCAGCATCAACCATCAATTCTACACCTTTGTTTTCGATGTCGCCGGCATTTACAAGCCTTGCGTTGAAGCCGCTGAGCGGATCCATCGGGATGGGTATTAACTGATTGGTAGAATTGGATTGGTACCACGTAAAGTCAATGCCAAACCGGCCATCAAAGAAACGCAGATCAAAACCAGCCTCCCTTGAAGTGATGAGCTCACTTTTCACATTCGGATTAAACAGTGTTCCTCTTGTGTCAGCAGTGGTATTTCCAAGGGGGTCATTACCAATCGAAAAGGTATTGAAGAGCTGGTAGGGCCCAAGTGCATTACCAACCTGTGCCACTGATGCCCTCAATCGGGCAAATGTTATCCACGAAGGAAGAGATACATCCATTGTACTTAGCATGTCTGATACTACCAATGATGCACTTACGGAGGGATACATGAACGATCTGTTATCTACACTCAATGTAGATGCCCAGTCATTTCTTAATGTTCCTTCCAGGTAGAAATAATTGTCCCAGTTAAACTCGAGTGTTCCATAAAGTGAAAGGATTCTCTGTTCAGAGAAAGACTCGTTCACAGTCGGGTTGGTTGTACTGTTGTTAAGTGCAAACAGATTGGGAACTTCAAGCTGGCCTGCATTTCCAGAGATACTTTCACTTTGCTGCATCATCACATTACCGCCTAAGTTTCCTGATATACCCAGCCTGTCAATAACGTTGTCCTGGCTTGCTGTAATCAGATAACTGAAGTTGTGCTCATGGAATGTATTTTTACCCATGGAGAACTGCCCATTGGGCGAAAGAGGCCCGCCTGCAAACATCTTGCTCTCGGTATTCGTGGTAAATAAGTCAGATCCGGCTGTAACTTCTGCGCCAATCCAATCAGCGAATTGGTGGCTCAATGTCGCCTGTAAAATAAATCGATCACGTGTATCTCTGTTTTGTCTGAATTCTGTACTCCAATAAGGATTCAATTGACTGCTGCCGCCATACCAGATCATGTTACCGTTTTCATCTACAGATGGATCAAACTGTCTGATATCCATACTTACAGGCAGCCTGTACAGGGTGAAGTAAGGGTTGGATTGATTATGACCAAGTATAGGCCTGTTATTTGCTTCAGCATTCAAATATTGAACTTTAGCATCAATAGACCAGTTATTTTCAGTCCCAAAGGTTGTGACAGCTCTGGTTGAGAGATTTGTACGGGTTAGCTCTGTACCGGGAATCATGCTGCTTTCATCCCTTCTGGTAACAGATGTATAAATTGAGGTGTTTTCAAAACCCTGCTGAAAAGATAAGTTGTAATTTTGGCTGACACCTGTATCAAAAAAATTGTCCACATTATCATATGCGGCTAATTGTACCTGTCTTCCGTCCCAATTCTCCACATTTTGGGCTGTAATTCTCGGGCCCCAGCTTGAATTTGATCTGTTGTCAAAACCGCCGTCAGTACCCTGCCCAAACGTACTTTGCATGTCAGGATTGGCAAAAATTTGTTCAATACCAATAGAAGAGGAGAAAGTCATTCCAAGACCCGGCCGGCTCTGTCCGGATTTTGTGGTGATCAGAATGACACCATTACCGGCACGTGCACCATAAAGCGCAGCAGCAGAAGCGCCCTTAAGAACCGACATGCTTTCAATATCTTCCATATTGATGTCACCTATTCCATTTCCCATATCAAGGGCTGGGCCCCAGTAGCCTGGATCAGCAGAACCTGTGAAGTTGTTGATTGGAATTCCGTCAACAACAATCAGCGGCTGATTGTCGCCCGTTATCGAAGAATGACCTCTGAGAACGATTTGAGAGGAACCTGCCGGGCCAGTACTGGACCGTATTACCTGCAAACCAGAAACTTTTCCGGTCAACGAATTGGCAAGGTTTACCTCTCTGGTTTCAAGAAGTACATCTCCCTGAATATCCTGAATGGCATATCCAAGAGACTTTCGCTCCCTTGGAATACCAAAAGCGGTTACAACCAGCTCATCCAGGGCACCGGCTTGCATTCTAAGTGCAACATCCAGGACGTCTGTATCCTCAGGAACAGCAACGAGTTGCGTTTGCATGCCTACATAAGAAAACTGAAGTTGTTCTGTATCTTCAGGAATTGTTAATGAATAGTTTCCATCAACATCAGTTACGGTACCAATTTGAGTATCCATAACCACCACATTAGCACCAGGCAGCGGGGAATCATCTTCGGCGAAGGTCACCGTACCTGTAATTGTTCTTTCTTGTGCCTGCAGTGTAAAGTTCGCTGCAAACAACAATAGAACACACATTGTTATTAATCGATAGTATTTACTTGTATTCATAGACTCATTTTTAAGTTTTTGAGTTTATTATAATGAATTGCAGAAGATATTGTCCAACACGTAGCTATATTGGAGAGATTACTCCTGCGTCTATAGTAATCAATTTATTTGTAATTAATCAAGAATTTCCCACCCCTCCAGTATATTGGAACCGGTTCCAATATACATATTTTATCTGCTATTATATCTGAAGGACATGCCTCAAATTCTGTTAATACATCGCTCTGAAATAAACTGATGTAACTCTCGATATGATAGTGAATGAAATTACAAGAAATATGCGTATGAACATTACTGTCAGTTCATTATTTATGTTTGCAATTACTGATACCATAAGTGCTCAATTTCAAGAGACTGGCATCCGGGAATTCTCGCCAAGAACCTATGTGGTACATAAAGCCGATCAACCGGTGATTATTGACGGAAAGGTCGGCAAGGAAGTGTGGCAGGATGTGGAGCGGGCACCCTTTTTTTTGGATATTCAGGGAGAGCATATCTCAAATTCCGCAAAATGGCGTTGTAGTGGCTACAAAATAAGTTTCATTGAAAACAGGACAGAATTCGTTCATGTCATACTGTTATTAAAAAACGGCAAATCGTACATAAACTGAATGGCTTTTACTTGTTTAGGTGTATAACCCAGCCCCGTTTCGGGGCTGGGTTATGTGTAGCATTTGGTAAAATTGCTTTTTAGTATCAACATGGCTCTAAATGCCATTCGCAGGTGGATTGGAAATGAAGACAGAACAAGAAGCTTATCCAATTATTGAACGAATGGATGTAGCACTACAAAGCGTTGTTTAAAGGGTATTGAAGCTGATTCTTAAGATTTCGCGGAAGTTGAGATATGCCGGTTCCCCGTTTTGATACACGTGCCAAAATGCTGTGGGATGGCAACTACTTTTATTTCGCTGCTAAAATGGAAGAGCCGCATGTGTGTGCTACATAAACCAAACGGGATATAGCCTTTTTTATGGATAA
>REDS01000048.1 GCA_007693395.1 Balneolaceae bacterium
TCCTCATATATAAATAAAAGTATTGAAACGTACTACGTTCAAATCATTTAAAAACATTGTTATTTGATGTTTACTTTAATCAATCTCTATATTAAAATCTAAAAGAAGATCCCTTTGCACAAATAAATTAATGAGATATAAAATACTTCTTTTTTTAATGCTGGCATTTTCGAGCGGTCAGCTTTTTTCGCAGGGGATACCTGATGAGATTACACTTTCCGGTACAATCACAGAGCAGGGCAGCCAGCGCCCGTTGCAGGGAGCTACCATCTATGTAGAAGAACTTGAGCGGGGAACAGCGGCTGATGAAGATGGATTTTACACCATTACCCTGCCGCCCGGCACCTATTCCATTCGGTTTCAGTTTCTTGGAATGAGAACCAAAACTGTAGAGGTTGATTTGCGAGAATCTCAGCAGCTGGATGCAGAACTGGCAGAACTTGAAATGGGCCTTGATGAAATTATTGTGCAAGGAACCGGTTTCTGGGACAATTTGAGAGGTGTCGTTACCGGTGTTGAAGTTGTTACAATCCGGGACCTTGAACAGCTTCCGCAACTAATGGGTGAGGTGGATGTTATACAATCACTTACGATGCTCCCCGGGGTTCAGACTGTTGGTGAAGGAGCGTCAGGTTTTAATGTACGGGGAGGGCGCGAAGATCAAAATCTTGTGATGATGCATGGTGCTCCGCTTTTTAATTCGTCACATGTTCTTGGACTTTTTTCGGTCTTTAACCCCGACGCAACCGATAGTTATGCTTTGTATAAAGGCCACATGCCTGAACGATACGGCGGGCGATTGTCATCCGTTCTTGACGTATCAATGAGAAACGGCTCATTTGAAGACTATACTTTTGGCGGTGGTTTGGGGCTCTATTCGGGAAGGTTCATCGCTGAGGGGCCAATTATTAAAAACAGAACATCGTTTCTAATTGCAGGCCGGGGGGCTGATTCCGGAATTGTCTTCAATCTTGCGGGCAAAAATCGTGATCTGGCGAGAACCTCTCTCCCGCTTGAAATTTATAACAGCAATGCCAGATTTTATGATGGAAACGCAACATTAACACATCGGATAAATAACAATCACAGTTTGGCATTGTCGTTATATGGCAGTTACGATTTGTTTCAGTACTCTGATGAGTTTGGTTACTCCTGGAATACAAGAATTGCAAGCCTGAACTGGACAGGAACTTTTTCTGAAAACCTCTTTTCTGATTTTTCGGCAGTTACCAATTCTTATCGCAGCAACTGGTTTACGCCCTCCGGTCCTGATGCATTCAGGCTAGGCACCGGAATACGTTATTTAAATCTCAAAGAAACCATTACGTATACCGGTTTAGAGAGGGCAGCAATTTATGCCGGTGCAGAATGGATTCGTTATTCAGGTGATGATGAAACCATAGAGCCCTTCAATGAGCTGTCTGCTGTAGATTTCAGCCAAGTCAACAAAGATACAGGGCGGGAAATGGCAATATTTGCAGGTAATGAAATTGAACTGACCGACCGATTGCTCGTACAGGCCGGGGTGAGGTTTTCATTCTACAATCAGCTCGGGCCGGGAACTAAATTCAGATACAGTGATGATCAGCCACGATCCGTCTCATCAATTACCGACTCCACTCAATTTTCTTCCGGTGAAAAAATGGTGGATTACAGCGGTTTTGAACCCCGGCTTTCATCACGCCTCATATTAACTGACAACAGCTCCGTGAAACTCAGTTACAACCGAACACGGCAATATATTCATCAAATTTCTAACAGTGCCTCACCTACACCGGCTGATATCTGGCAGATGAGCACCAGCCACCTGCCGCCTCAAAAAGCACACAATTATTCAATTGGATATTATCAAAACATTTTCGGGCAAAATCTGGAAACATCGGTTGAATTTTATTACAGAAACATAGAAAACCTTGTTGAATATATTGACTTTGCCGATCTGTTTTTGAACAGCCAAATTGAAACAGAACTGATTACAGGCCGTGGCAGAAATTTTGGCAGCGAACTCTCCGTACGTGCAACCGGCGGCAGGTGGACCGGATGGATCTCATATTCCTACAGCCGATCTTTGGTGCAAGTGAAAAGTGAATTTCCCGAATCTCAAATAAACAGTGGAGAGTGGTACCCTTCCAATCACGATCAGCCCCATCACCTCAACCTTATTGCTGTTAGAAACATGGGCGAGAACAGTGCATTTTCATTCAATTTTACATGGAATACAGGCCGCCCATTTACAGCTATCAGCTCAAACTACATTGATGGAAGTACCACCGTACCCGTATTTTCTGACAGAAATGAACTCAGGACTCCGGATTACATTCGCCTTGACATATCTTTCACCATTGCAGATAACATTTGGAAAAACAGAACCGTAAATCCGGACAGGCGTATTTCCGACAGTGCCAACTTTACTCTTTATAATATCCTGGGTCGCAAAAATGCTTTCTCCGTTTTTTATCAAAGAAGGCCTTCTGCTTCGGTACCGGCATCCTACAAGCTTTCTGTGTTGGGTGCGGTAATACCATCATTCACCTATAATTTTAACTTTTAAAACCCGGCATGAGCCTCAGGCTGATCATACTCTCCATAGCTTTTTTAGCCGTTTTTGCAGGTTGTATCAATGAGATAGAATTCGATACCGAACGCACAGAAGGACAAATTGTGGTAAGCGGAAGTATCTACGACAGGCCCGGGCCCTATCAGCTTGAACTGGGTATAACCACACTTGAATCAACCATTCCCATTCCGCTTTCCGGAGCCCGGATAACACTGTTTTCAGGTGACGGAAACTCTGAACAATACAGAGAGATAGATGACGGATTATACGAGCTGCCCGGCAGCGTTGTGAGCGGATCACGAGGGCAAACTTATTATATAGAGATAACACTGCCCGATGGAGGCATCTACCAATCCATACCTGAAACCATTCCGACTGTGCACAGCCATGATTCTACATATATTGAATTGGAAAACATACAGGAACAAACAGCAACAGGAGGGTCCCGGGAAGTTCCAATAATCTCTGTTTATACAGATTCTCAAATCCCTGAAACATCTGAGCCTCTCTATATTCACTGGAGTGTTTTCAGCAAATATTCATTCCGCGAACGAACCCCAAGCAGTCCTTTGGCTCCCCCGCCAAATACCTGTTATGTAACCACTGTCCCGGATCCACAGGGCATTATTTTATTTTCAACCGAAAATCCCGGAAGCAGGAATATTGAGCAACAACTAATGGTACAAAAACATATTGTTTTACAAGAGTTTTACCGCAGGCACTATTTCAATGTAATTTCAAAATCTGTGACCGAACGAAGGTATAATTATTGGCAACAGGTAGATGAAATAATTAACCAGACGGGAACCATATTTGACTCTGCTCCGGCAACGCCAAAAGGAAACTTGTTCAACCCAAATGATGACCAGGATCAGGTATTTGGATATTTTGAGGCCGTGGCCATTGATACATCACGTGCATTTGTTACAAGAGGCGATCTTCCGTTTTTCGTTTCCAATCCATGTTCCGGCTTCAATCAACCCCCTGCCTGCGATAACTGTTTGCTTATTGAAAACAGCACACTTGAACGGCCATTTTATTTTTAATCTTTATTGATTTGTTCTTTTCTTAATTTGCATATCACGTAACAAACTTTACGCCATAAACAGACTCAATGACTCTCACACAACTCTCCTACATCGTCGCAGTTGATAAATACCGCCATTTTGCAACAGCAGCGGAAAAAAGTTATGTAACACAGCCAACTCTGAGCATGCAAATTCACAAGCTTGAGGATGAGCTCGGTGTTACCATTTTTGATCGTACAAAATCACCGGTTATTCCAACTCCCATTGGTGAGAAAATTATTGCTCAGGCACAAGTTATACTGAAAGAGTCGCGCGAGTTAACCGATATAGCTAATTTCAAAGAGGATGAACTTCGGGGTACATTTAAAGTGGGTATCATCCCTACTATTGCTCCCTATCTGGTGCCGATTTTCTTACGATCATTCCTGGAAGAGCACCCCAATGTAGATATTGTTATTGAAGAAGTTCTTACCGCCGACCTACTCGAACAGCTTGCGGATGATAAACTCGATGCAGGAATTATCGCCACCCCGGTTGAACAAAGTTTTATTTACACCGAAGATCTTTTTGTAGAACCCTTTGTGGG
>REDS01000212.1 GCA_007693395.1 Balneolaceae bacterium
TTGTAAGAAGGGTTGGAAACTTATCAGAAAGGTTTTTTTGTGATAAAATCACAGATAGAGGAATTGAAAGAAAAGTCCCCTCTCCCCGAAAGGATCGGGATTTCACTTACGCTCAACAAGTGGGGACTTTGTAACCCAGCCCTTAAGAAATATTTAATCACTAAATAGTCCGGCATTTTTCTATTTTCAGTCATCCATCATAAGAATGTATATGATACATATGAAGAACTTCTACCTCGCTTTAAGCTTTACTTTTTTCTTTTCCGTTCAACTTTTATCTGCTCAGCAAGCTCCCGTACCGGAATCGGGGGGGATATTGAGCCCGGAACAGGCGGCATTTAATGTAAAGTTTTATGATCTCGATCTGAAGGTGAATCCAGCCGACAGCACTGTATCAGGAACTGTTGAGGTTGCTTTCAAAGTAGTTCATCCGACAAATGTAATTGAACTGGCGCTGGATCCAAGGCTTACGATTGATGAAATCACAACTGAGGAGAAACCTCTCCGGTTCACAAGAACCGATTCTACAAAGCAGGTTTATGTCTATTTTCCGCAAACCCTTCAACCGGGTGAGAAGAAATCAATCAGTGTTGCGTATGGAGGCAGGCCCCAGGTTGCCTCAAATCCTCCGTGGGGTGGCGGTATGGTATGGAGTGAAACGCCATCGGGTGATCCCTGGGTAGGTGTAGCTGTACAGATGAATGGAGCATGGTTCTGGTGGCCAAACAAAGATCATCCCTCAGACCGGCCCGATTCTGTAGCCATTAACCTCACAATGCCTGATAATTTGGTTGTGGCATCAAACGGCCATTCAAGAGGTGAGACGGATCACGGTGATGGCTGGATTACCTGGCACTGGTTTGTATCAACTCCAATCAGCAATTATAATGTTACTCTGAATGCCGCACCGTATGAGATTATTAGTGAGCCGTACACAAGTACAGCCGGTGATGAATTTGATATTACTTTCTGGGTGCTCCCGGAATACATGGAACAAGCTGAAAACCTGTTCCCGCAATTTGCCGAACAGATGCGTTTTATGGAAGAGATTGCCGGGCCTTACCCATTTAGAGGAGATAAATATGGAGTAGCTCATTCGCCATATCTTGGAATGGAACATCAGAGCATTATCGCCTATGGGGCCAATTTTGAGAATGATAATCTTTTTGGGCTCAATGCCGGATTCGATGACCTGCACCAGCATGAACTGGCACACGAATGGTGGGGGAATTTAGTAAAAGCGTGGGACTGGCGTGATTTCTGGATCCACGAAGGCTTTGGCACGTACATGCAGGCGCTCTATGCCGAGTATCTCTCGGGGCCGGAAGCCTATTATGAAATGATGGAGCTGTTCCGGTCGCGCATCCACGGAAATACCGATAGGGAAGTGGCTCCGCGTGAAACCATGAGTTCATTGGAAATTACACAAGGCACGCGCGGCGGAAATGTATACTATAAAGGTGCCTGGTTTCTGCACACATTACGTTATGTGATTGGCGATGAGAACTTTTTCAAAGCTCTGAGACGGTTTGCTTATCCTGAACCGGAGCTCGAATCGGTAACTGATGGAAGCCATATGCGGTATGTTACAACGGATGATTTTCTGCACCTTACAGAAGAGATTACCGGCATGGATTTGGAATGGCTTTTTGAGATCTATCTGCGCCAGCCGAAACTGCCCGTATTGCATGCCAGCAGGCGAGGTGAGCATGTTCGCCTGGGATGGGAAGTACCTGAAGGATATGCATTCCCGATGCCGCTGGAAGTTCGCATTGATGGTGAAACAGTGACCCTGGTTCCGCAGGGCGGAGTTATATCATTTGAGGTTCTAGATTTTATTGAAGTGGAAGCTGACCCATCAAACTGGATATTAAAAGATTTTCGGCTGGAGGGAGCTGAGGATTAATTCGTTGAGGTTTTCATCAAAAACTGAATGTAACTGACAGTGCAGATCCTGTAAACTGAACACTATTTAGCGATTCAATGAGCCGGCTGCTTTCGGCCCGGCTCATGAAGTAGAGAATTCCATCAAAAACGAACAGAAAAGCTCCCTGCAGAATCATCGACTGCCCATAGCCACGCAGGCGGTCACTATCTGTTCGGATTCCACGCTCCCAAAGGTAGGCGCCCATGGCCATGTAGCCAACATCAAGCCCGGCATTGAATAAGAGAATTTTTTCAAAATTGTGAAACTCGGTGATGGTTTCCGATAGCCCAATATCAGGAGATTGATTTCGCAATCCGTAATATCCAAATCCTGCAATGGCCAGATTAACCGTATTCCAAGCTGCATTCATCTGATGAAAATATTTGGTATTGCCTGAAGTTTGGGTCATACCAATGGCGCCGATAGCAATGTTGGATACCGCCCAGCCGCCAAGAACCAGCATTCCGTTACTGTTCATCGAAATACGGTTTTGATTGATTTGAAGCAGGTCAGGTTCTGATGGCTGCGCCATTAATAGCCCGGAAAAGAGAATCTGAAGAAGTAAAAAAGCGGCAATTGTTTTTTTCATTAGATCACGAATTGATGGATATTATATGCTCTTCAACCAAAGCATAAGCCTTGTCCGTTTCATTAAGCGCGATGGCATGAAGGCCCGTAAACTCTCCAAAGGCGGGAAGCAGTATGCGTTGGTCTGAAATGATAAATGCAGGAAAACGAAGAGATTGCCTGCCTTTTCCTTTAAGAGTTACAGCGGGGTGGATATGTCCGCCAACAACGGTTGTGCCTGCAGGTAATTCTGTTGCTTTGCCGTTATCGTGCACAAAGAGAAAGGGGCCAATTTTCAGTTCTGAATGCAGTTCAAAATTAGCGGCTTTATAAAAGGTATTGTGAAGTATGTCGTGATTACCCGTTACCAGGGTAAACTCTGTATCACTGTTTTTTTGAAGCCACTCTTCAAATTCAAACCACTCCCTGTTTGCGCTGCTGTGGAAAAGATCACCAAGAATGAGAACGTTTTTTGGGACAAACTGATCGATTAAATAAGATAGCCGTTCAAGATTTTTTGAATTAATTCTGCCAGGTGCCGGTATGCCCGATTTTCGAAAATGTCCCGACTTGCCAAGGTGAAGATCGCACAATATCAGCATCTCTTTTGATTTCCAGAACACAGCTTTTTCACTCAGCAGAAGCCACTTTTCATTTCGGATTGTAATCGTTTTTGAATTACTCACACTTTCAATTCGCTTCCAGTTGTTTTTGCATTTTCATCACCCGATCTATCAGCTTTTCGGATGACATCCGCTCTCGCAGCCGGTCCACGAAGATAGGAAAAGCAAATGGCGAAAATCGGTCGATCTCTTTTACGATGATCTGTTGCTTTTCAATTCGTGCAAGAGCCGTTCTCAGGCGGGCTTCATCCAGCTGAATTTGAAGTACTTCATCGTAAGCCTGCTGTATCAAAAGGTGGCCGGGTTCATACTCCATAAACACATCAAAAAACAACCCGGATGACATCTGCAGATGCTTACCTGCTTTTTGATTTCCCGGAAATCCGGGAAAAACCAACCCTGCGATCTGGCTTATTTCACGAAACCGGCGCTTTGCCAGTTCAGCTTCATTCAGAATTCCCATGATATCACGCACCAGATTTTTGGATGAAAAAAGATCTTTTTCAAGGGCTTCATCTATGGGGATATCGCTGTCCGAAAGTAGTTCAAATCCATAATCATTCATGGCGATGGAAAAAGTTATCGGTACCATTTTTGAGATTCTGTGGGCAACCAGTGCCGACATTCCCTCATGCACATATCTCCCTTCAAACGGGAAAAAGAAGAGATGGCAGCCCTCTTTCGACCACGATTTTTCAATAAGGAACTGATCTTGTCGCGGAAGAATGGAGCGCTCTTTTTGGATATCGAGTATCGGTTTGATGGTTTCCAGGTCACTACTTCTATGATTATCCTGAATGGCCAGCTGAAGTTTCTCGCGAAGAAGGTGCGACATGTTGGATGAAAGCGACATTCGCCCGCCCATATAACTTGGTACTTTACTGCTTGAGCCCGACGTTTTTCGAACATAAGCGGTCATATCTTTGATTTTAACCAGCTCCAGATTTCTTCCGGCAAACCAAAATGAATCACCGATATTCAGTTGAGAGAGAAACCACTCTTCAACGCGCCCAAGTGTGCCACCCTTCAGATATTTAACACGCAGCAT
>REDS01000044.1 GCA_007693395.1 Balneolaceae bacterium
AAGACTTGCATGAATTTATTTCTAATAATCTATAGAAATGACCGGCTAATTGTTGAAAACTGACTATGACATAATTATTAATGATTGTAGATGATTTTTAAGTCAATTTATTTACTTTATAGGATATGTTTTCTGGGCGTTTTATTCCTATTAAGCTTGTTGCCATTCATTGTTTCAGGATCAATGATGGATCCCACACAATTACCAAAAACATTCGCTTTTCTTTATAGTGGAATAACCATCGGAAGTTTTTTCGTGATTTATATACAGTGGCGAAAAAACGACATTCCGTTTCGCATTACAACCATAGACATCGTTGCCGGCATCATTTTGGTTTATATACTTGCAAACCGCTATCTGTTGCAAGATGTTGTCAACTTCTCTTTCCAGTTTTATGAACTATTGGGGCTGGCCCTTATTTACATAATCATTCGGAAAACGGACACAAAATACACCCCATTGTTGCTGTTAACCCTGCTTGTTGGCAGCTTGCTCCAGGCTGTATATGGAAATCTGCAACTCTACGGTATTTTTCCGTCATGGCACGCCGACTTTAAACTCACCGGCAGTTTCTTTAACCCGGGACCATATGCAGGTTACCTGGCTTCTGTATTTCCGGCAGCACTGGGAATCTGGCTTTTTCGAAACCAGCTTGATTTTCGAAATCAAAGATCGGATACCGAAGTGAATGAATCGGACACTGTAAAAAAGAACCTGTTTATCTTTGTTGCATTTGTTTCGGGTGTAGCCATGTTACTTGTGTTGCCTGCTACCCAATCTCGTGCAGCTATTCTGGCGGTTGCAGTGAGCACGGCATTTCTTCTGCTATGCCGTTATAACGGTAAAGAGCAGCTTTACAGATTCCTGGATACCCATTTTAAAAAGATAACGGTTTTTGTATTGACAGGCGTTATTGTACTTGGAGGGTTGGGTGCCGGTTATTGGGTGAAAAAAGATTCTGCCGACGGCAGGCTTTTGATCTGGAAAGTTTCTACGCAGATGATCTCCGAACAGCCAATAACCGGGCTCGGATTTGACCGTTATCGGGCCGGGTATATGGATGCACAGGCGGTCTGGTTTCAGAACAATCCGGGGGATCCCTCGGCCGTACTGGCGGCAGACAACCACTATGCATTTAATGAATTGTTACAGTTCACTGCGGAACAGGGTGTTATCGGTTTGATACTACTGTTGATTTTGGGGATTTTGATTGTTCGTACCACGGACAAAACCAATTCTGTTTGGCTTATTATTTCAAAAGCCGGAATTCTATCCATAGGGGTTTTCGCCTTTTTCTCCTATCCGGCGCAAATTCTGCCTATCAAACTGAACCTGGTGTTGTTTGTGGCCATTGTTGCTTTATATGGGAAACAGATTTCACTGCAGTTCACACTTCCACAATGGCTGGCTCCCTGGCTTAAAGGTGTTTTAGCTGCTCTGGTGCTCGGGGCTTCAGTTTGGGGAGTTCTCCACCTCAATGAACTTCGCAATGCTTCCAAAACCTGGAAGCAGGGGCTGGACCTCTATAACAGCGGAAACATTGAACAGTCTTTGCTGGCCTACGAAGAGGTTTATCCGGTATTTAACCGGGATGGTGATTTTCTGACAAATTACGGAAAAGCACTTTCCATGGCCGGTGAGCATCAGCGGGCAATCGAGGTTCTAAATGAAGCCAAAAAGCATGTAAATAATACAATTATTCAAACCGCTTTGGGCGACAGCTACAAAGCACTGCACCGGTTTGAAGAAGCTGAAGAGGCCTACCTGCTTGCTTCCTATATGCTGCCAGAACGTTTTTACCCGAAATATCTGTTGGCTGTTTTTTATGAGGAGACCGGGCAGGCAGAGCGGGCGATTCCAATAGCTAGAGAATTATTCTATAAAGAGCCAAGGATAGAATCAACGGCGGTCTATGAAATCAAACAGGAAATGGAGCGGATACTGCTCACCTACGATGATTCTTTTACTGAAGGTCATGAAGACCGGGACATAGAAGGTGCTTTTAATCTTGAAAATCTGCCTGTGGAGATAAACCGGAGAGTAGTTATTTCTGAGAAGTGCGATATGATCGCGTATTCGTCAAATCGATTTCACGCGTTTAACCCGTCATTGATACAAGGTGCCTTTGGGGGCGGTGAGATTACTCGTTCCGACTTTTTAGAACAAATCGAAAACGATTTTTATCCCTACTCCATTTCGCATGATTGCAGGCTGCTCTCATTGGTGTCACAGAATCAACAATCGGGCAGGTTTACTATTCATCTTTATGACCTGGAAGATGAAGAAATGTCTCTCATCCCTCAGCCAGAGGGTTCCGATAACGGATACCCCATGTTTTCTTCACAAGGACATAAACTTGCCTGGCTGGCGGATGGAAAATTGAATATTTACAATTATAGATCCCGGAAGAGCCTGGAGATTGTGCACCATCCTGAAGTGCTGTTTCAAAATGTGGTATGGTCCTCTGATGGCAGCAGACTGTACATGCAAAGTAATTCGAGTGATATATGGAGTTATCATGTTGTACAGAATCAGTTTGAACACCTTTGGAGATCACCTGCTCCATTTTATACAGACAGAATGATTATTCCTTCGGCCACAGATGAAGGCTCATTTTATTTTTTGTCTGATCATGAATCGAATGTAAATCAGATTTATAAATACGTGGGAGAAGGGAATGCCGAACTTATTGTAGAATCTTCTTACGACAAGTATTTATTGCGGTACCCCTTAGATAATGATGTGATCTATTACCGGGAGAATGTGAATGGCCATATAGTTCTGAGAAAAAAACAAGATGAAATGAGCTCCAATATTGGTCCGGAAAATGGAGTGGTTTATGGAGCCCGGCCTTTGCAGGATGGTTTTATAATGACGTATGCCGGGTTAAATGAACCTGCTACTATATTTAAATGGAGAAATGGCAGTATGCATGATCTGCTTAGCCAGCCTGAACAAGTATCTATCCGGCCTCCTCAAAAAATATTGAATGAAAACGGAATGGTGCACCTTCTCTATCTTCCGGATTCTGAAATGGTCAGCAAGTGGGTATTGTGGCTTCATGGAGGCCCGCATGAGCAGATGTCGGTTCGATATCATGTTTATATCAACAACCTGGTGAATCAAGGATATGGTGTGATTGCGCTAAACTATCCGGGATCTACCGGTATCGGCAGGGCATATGAAATGAGGGGCCGCCCTGTTTCCGAACTGGTTGAATATCAAATAGAAGCCATAGAAAAAGAGGCAACTCATATTTTGGACTCACAGCCAATTAATGCCGGGAATCAATTGTACGTAATTGGTGTGAGTTATGGTGCTATGCTTGCTCACCTGCTTGCACAACGCAATGAGATCAATATTGCAAAGCTTGTCGACTTTTCAGGGCTCTATTCAGCTGCAGATCATTTAGCTGATGTTCCAAAGCTCTATATTTATGGTGCACATGATTATGTTATGGATGATGTAAACAGAAGAGAGCTTATCCGGAGAGAACGTCAAAGAGCTGGCAACCGGAGAGTTGTAATTGAAGATGAGGGGCATGTGATTCACCGTTCCCGAAACATTCATCAAATCCTGCAGGAAATTCTGGCCTTTTTTGATTCAGAGGAGATATGAAGCAGTTTAGTCTTATTTTGATTGCCCTTCTGTTGGCAGGCTGTACCGATACACCTGATGTTGAAGAGTTGGTTGAAAAAAGGTTGTTGTTTTTATACAACAACCAAGAAGCCAAAAAAATGGTCGGAAATAAGCCTTTAGTGCAAGCGCCTTCGTTGAATTTTAATCTTAGAAATCCATCATATATTATTCTTCATCATACGGAGGAACCCGATTGTGAAAGTGCGTTACAAAAACTCACACATCCTGCCACAAGAGTGAGTGCACATTACCTGATTTGTAAAGATGGGTCCATTTATCAGATTATAGATGATCACAAAAGAGCGTGGCATGCAGGGTCCAGCCGATGGGGAACTATTACGGATGTGAATTCGGTATCATTGGGTATAGAGTTAGATAACTTTGGAAGTGAACCCTTTCCTGAGATCCAAGTTGAAAGCCTGATCGTACTTCTGAAAAATCTTCAGGAAAGATATAACATTTTGCCAACGAATATTCTCGGGCACGGAGACATTGCCCCCGGCCGTAAAAAAGATCCCCATTGTCTTTTTCCCTGGCAAAAGCTGGCTGAAGAGGGCTTGGCTATTATGCCGGACAGCGTACACTTCAAAGAGATCCCTGATGATTTTGATTATCTAACAGCATTGCAGTTTATCGGATATGATACTCGCAATCCAGATGATGTCATTGAAGCATTTCGGAGGCGTTATATCGGTTGTAAAACTCAGGAAAGCAGTACTTTAACTTTATATGAGAGTGAGTTGGAGATTCTGATGAATATTCTTTACAATCACCAGAAATATTAGTTGTATTACTGAATATTTATTTTTAAAAAGTGGTATTTATAATTTTAAGTATTAAGTGAGTATGTCAAGGACGATATATAATAGCAGACTTGAAAGATTTAAAACGGGTACTGGATTCTATTAAAAACCTTGGAGGTTTTTTATAACGTCATCCCACTTACTTTATTCAAAACTTTTGAAATCACTTTCTACCTGTTGTACTTCCCACTGAGAATAAATAATAATACCGGATATCCAGCTTTGAGGATAAAACTGCATTAGCTATATAATCCACTTACCCAAGCCTCTCATCGTGAAAAGATTGGCCATCAACCGGGAGAGAGGTGGTTTCAGCATCATTTTTACACCAAGTTTGTAAAGCAGTGTAGAACTCTCTTTTCTGCCGAGATGCATATTCATTTCAGCACGCCTTGCTGTCTGTTTTGCAATTTTTCTGTGATGTTTTGTGTACTTACTAAAATAATTTTCTGCAGCTGAGGAATCTTTAACGGCAGCTTGCAAAGCCAGAGCAGATTGCTCCGCGCCAATCCAGCCGAGGTTCATTCCCTGCCCGCCGATGGGGCTTACAACATGGGCAGCATCACCCGCTAAAAGAATTCTGCCAGAATGCAGTGTTCTTGCAAGAAATTGTTGCACACCAAAACTGCTGGTCATGTAATTCTTTTCAGCCTTCAGTGAATATCCTACCCGTTCACTCACTATCTCGTGCAACAGTTCCAGAATAGGAGATTCATAAAACTGATCGGTCTTTACCACCCATCGCCGGTGTCCGTTTGGCAGCGGAAACGATTCTACAAGGCCATCATCATGCAGGTAAACAGCTGCATCCTGTTTGAAATCGGTTCCGTCATCAAAATCACCCATAATGTAATAGTCGGGATAGGGACCGCCATCAAACGGAATATTCGCTGACTCTCTCACAAAGCTGTTTTTCCCATCACAACCCACTACAAAATCAGCTGAAATGCCAAAGTCAGAATCATTAAATCTGCCAGAAATACTTACACCGCTTTTTTCCTGCTGAACCGATTGCACCTCGGCATTTCTATACAATATATCTCTGCCAGATTTATGAAGTTGGTTTTGCAGGATCTCTTCCGTTTTCCATTGCGGAATGGCCAATATATATTGATAAGGCTCCGGGCATGCATCAAACGAAATATCCCCGATTTTTTCCCGGTTCCAGAATGCAATACCTCTTCTGATTTTCAACCCATCTTCAAGAAATGGATCGATTATTTGGGCTTCTCTGAACAGTTCAAGTGAAACAGGATGGATTCCCAGCGATTTAGAATGATGATCGATCCCGGTTCTTTTTTCGAGAATTACGCAATCAATACCCATTTGATGTAGCCGTAACCCAAGATAGAGCCCAATGGGACCTCCGCCAATAATTGCGATATTGGTTTTGGCAGGGATCATAAAGAGTGATTTTGGTAAACCGCCAGCAATCGGAATGGGAATTTTCTTTGAACGGACCATCCATCGGGTACAATCGGGGCCAGCTCTTTTTTTCGATAGCTTTTTTTGATGGAAATCAGCCCATCTTTTACAATGTAGCTGTTTCTGAAGAGGAGTGGTGCAATGGTACTAAATGCGGCATAACCAATATCACTTCGCTCAATATCGCTGAAGAGTGCAATTCCTTCACATAACTTCTCCGTTTCCCGGCAGACAGATTCCAGTTGTGCTTCTGTGAGGTGGTGAATCAAATGATTCGAAATCACGATATCAAATTTCTCATTTCTCTCTGCAAGGTTGGTGGTGGTTACCGGGAGAAATCGAATATTCCGAGGGTGCTCCTGTTCAGTAAGATAGTTAATAGCTCTCTGATCGGGATCAATTCCTGTGAAATGTACATTCAACCCATCCTTTTCTGCGAGTTTCCACAACAGGCGAATAATGTCGCCGCCACCGCATCCCACATCAAGAAGGGTAACAGCCCGGTTCTTTTTCTTGATGAAAGGTTTAAGCTGATTCTTGTAAATAGTGCTCCACCCGGAAAGCAAAAAATTGATGGTTTTAAACTGCCTGTAGGTGTTGTTAAGCAGAACTTCATCGCAATCCGGGCGGTCCATCCACTCCGTTAATTCCCCATTTCGATGTGATAAAAACAGTGGCATCTTGTTCACATGAGGTTATCGTGTAAATCAGAAACCAAAAGCGGTTCTAATTTTTTATCAGCTTTAACAGCGCGGCTTCTATGGTTAAACCCGGCCCGAATGCCATCGCAAGAGTTCTGTTCTTCTTTTTTGAGACAGCATTTTCGAGAAGATCTTTCAACACAAAAAGCACCGTTGCACTGCTCATATTACCAAACTCAGAAAGAATGTTCCTCGATGATGCAAGGGTATCAGCCGGCAGATTCAGCGTGCTTTCTACCTTATCAAGAATGGCCCGCCCGCCGGGGTGTACGCCCCAGTGACTGATCTCTTCAAGGCTAATATTGAATGTAGAAAGTACCGGATTAAGAAAATCTTCAAGTCCGTCACTCAAAAGCTGTGGTATGTAATTGGATAGCACCATATTAAAACCCTGATCGCCAATGGACCATGCCATGTCATCGGCACCTTTTTCTGTAATAGCTGATGCAAACCCTTCGATCTGGTAGCTGTCCGTATCAGGTTTCCGATTGCTGATAATAGCCCCCGAACCCCCGTCAGAAAAAACTGATGCAGATAGCAGATCATCCATCTTTGGATTTGCCTGAAAATGGATGGTACAGAGCTCCACCGAGATCACCATCACATTGGCATATGCGTTAGCATTACAGATCTGATTGGCCAGTTTAAGTGCAGGCAGAGCAGCATAACAACCCATAAAACCAAGATGGTACCGTTCGGTTGAATGATTCAGCCCCAGGGATTTTATAATGTCATAATCGGGTCCGGGAGCATAAAAACCGGTACACGAAACCGTAATAAGATGCGTAATATCGGAAGGCTCAAAATCGGACTCTGTAATGAGTTTATTTGCTACTTCAACAAATAGTTTTCGCCCTTCTGAGATGTAAATTTCGTTTCGGCTTTTTGTGCCCGGTGTGGCTCCCTGTCCGTTAAAAAAGAGGGAGTAGCTGCCGGTTTCTCTGAAATCATCAACAACTGAATGGCGCGTTTTTATTCCGGACCTGCCATAAAGATGATGAATCACCCGCCTGTCTCTTTCATCACCATTTACAATCATTTTCATCCTGTCTCGAAGCTCTTCCTGCCTGTAAGAGAATGGGGGTACAGCTGTTTGAATGGTATGAATGAATGGAGGCATTGGCGATTGATTGATGAAAGTAATAGAATACTCATTATCTGACTAACAAAATATAGTGCAAAATACGTTCGACCATATTGAGTATTAGATAAGATTTGTGATAATCCTCAAATACAGTTTTCCTTGAATCTAAAAATATGGGTCGATAAATTTCAGTAGAATTAAGATGTTGACTGCCATGCGTGTACGATTAAAAATCATATCGATTCTTATATTATCCCTGTTTTTTACTCTGCCTGTATACGCTCAGGGATTGTTGAGCGGAATTAATCATGCTGAATCGGATACAACGGCTAAAACAGAGAAGTCAGACAGGGAAATTATTCTTGGGCCGGTTGCCGATCCCTATGTTTATTACGATCCGTTTTATGAAAGTTACAGAATACAAAGCGGCCTGTTTTTTGGCCGCGGACAGTTTGGTGTTGAGAGCACCTATATGCATCCGGGTAGTTTCAATTATGTAAATCTGTTTATTGCAGCAGCGAATGTTCGGGATTTGAGTACACCGTCGTCAGCTATTTGGATTAGCGGTTTGGCAGTTGGCCGGGATTTTTTATTGAGTGAGCACGAGCGATTTATGGAGCAGAGCAGTACAGATGTTTACCTGAGAGTTGGCCCCGGAATTGGGATGGCTGGCCGAGGAATTTTTAACAGCAGGGACACCAATTTCTATCTGGGCTTGCAAGCAAAAGCGTTGGTTGGAGTTCAGTACAATTTTTCCACTCAAACTTCTCTTTACGTACACGGTGGAGGGAGATTATTATGGTTCCCGGCACTGGATGAGATCAGATTTACCGGGCTTCCCGTTATATCGATCGGGCTGCAGTTTTCCAGTTCACCAAGTGTACCGATGGTCCGTTTTTAGCCCGAAATCAGGCTCCCATCTCTTTAGTTCGCGTATAGAAACGCAGATTGTGCAAAATACCGGCAACAGTTAGTCCGGCTATCAGGCCTCCCCAAAGGCCGGGTGCGCCAAAACCGGCGATAAATCCAAGATAGTATGCTATGGGAATGCCAAGTAACCAGTATGCCACAAGGTTAACATACATCGGTATTTTGGTATCCTTCAGTCCGCGAAGGGCCCCAAATCCACTCACCTGTAAACCATCAGAAAGTTGAAAGATCGCCGCCATAAAGAGCAGCTGTACGGCAATTTCGGTTACGGATGGATCATCAGTATAAATAGACACAATTGCATTTGGGAAGATCAGAATGAAGAGGGCGGTACAAGCCATAATACAACAGCATACTACTACTCCCACATAACCACGAAACCGGGCTTCATCAGGCCGCTTTCGACCGATAGAATTGCCGACCCTCGCTGAAATGGCAACCGATAAACCAAAAGGTATCATAAACATCATCGCTGCAAAGTTGATTGCCACCTGGTGGCCTGCGATGGCAAGGGTACTGATGGTACTCACTAAAAGGCTCACAACGGCAAACATGGTTACTTCCATGGTTGAGCTTATGCCGATGGGCACGCCGATGGATAACAGTTCCTTCAGATATTTTTTCTCGGGTAGCCGAAAACTGGTAAATATTTCAAATCGTTTGTACGGTTTAAAATCATACGTAAACCAGAGCATCCCGATGAACATCACGGTAAAAACAATGGCTGAGGCATATCCCGTACCGATGGCACCGAGTTGAGGCATTCCGAGTTTGCCAAACATTAAGATATAGTTCGCAGGAATATTCACCAAAGTGCCGATTAAAGCGATAAACATGGCCGGCCGGGTAACGCTCAATCCTTCATTGAAATATCGTAGGGCTCCATAAGCGTATGCAGGGAAAATTCCCCAAGAGATAGCTTTCAAATAGCCCGACGCAATGGGGATGATATCTTCCGTTACACCGATAAGTACAAAAGCCGCATCAAGATTACGCAGGATGAAAAAGCTGGGGATAGTCAGTATAAAGCTGAGCCATAGAACCTGTCGTGCATTTTTACCGATCAGGCTGAAATCGCGCCCGCCCACATGCTGGGCAACAATCGGGGTAACAGCCATCATACACCCAAGGCACAAAACAACAAACGGCATAAGAATGCTCGACCCAACCGCAACTGCAGCAAGGTCTTCAGGGGAGAGGCGCCCGGCCATTACGGTATCCACAAAACTCATGCTCATCTGCAGCATTTGAGCGGCAATCACAGGAAGGCCAATTTTCATCAGCAATGAAACTTCCTTTTTAACCTCTGTGCGATATGCGTGATCTTTCATTTTCATGAGGCCGCAAATGGTACGAAAAATCCCATGCGAAAGACAGGGTTAACTTTAACGAATAGCAATTTAAACCATTGGCAATCGAATATAAAAGGACGTACCCTGGCCTGTTTTAGATTCGAACCAGATATCGCCACCGTGCTCCTCGATGATTTTTTTGGCGATTGCAAGTCCTAGCCCGGTGCCACTTGATTTGGTTGAGAATTTCGGCAAAAAAATCTTCTCTCTGTTTTCCTCAGCGATGCCGGCACCATCATCTTTTATTTGAATCATGGCATGCTCTCTAAGCTTTTTCAGAGTAATATTAATTTGTACAGATGACCCTTCTGAAGCTTCAACCGCATTTTTTATCAGGTTGATGAAAACCCGCCGAAGCTCATCTTCAACAGCCAGTACCGTTATGCTCATTTTAGGGGTTTGTAAATCTACCGTGGCGTTTACTTCGTGCTCATAGAGCTGAGAAATGGAGTTTAGCAGCTCATTTAATTTAACAGGCGCTTTAGGCTCTTCAATCGGTTTGGCAAATTTCGAAAAGTCTGATGCTATTTTGTTTAGAGATTCAATTTGTTCAATAATATTTGCTGCTGTTTTTTCAATGAGTGGGCGCAGTTCAGCCGCTTTATCAGGATTGGCTTCAAGCTGTCGCTGTAAATGTTGCAAGTTGAGCTTCATCGGGGTAAGCGGATTTTTTATCTCGTGAGCAACCTGTTGAGCCATCTCTTTCCAGGCAGATTCACGCTCCGCTTTCATGAGCTCTTTTTGGGCATGATCGAGCCGCTGAACCATTGTGTTATAAGCGTTGGCAAGGGAGCCGATTTCATCGCGGCTGGTAACGGCAACCTTCGTTTTCATATCACCGCGGGAAATTTTACTGAGTCCCGATTGAATGAGGGTTAACGGCTTGGTTAGCTGGTTCGAGAGAAATACAGATCCCATAATGAACATCGCAAAAATAAAGAGATAGACAACAAAGAGGTAACTGGTGGTTTCGAGAAGCTGTTCGTAATAAATGGGAGACTGTATGAATGTGGGTATTGCCACAGCACCAACAGGGCGCCCATCAGAACCCGGAATATATCTGTACCCAATCAAAAGTTCGTTTGTGCCGATGGATGATGTGGACACGAAATGAATTCTTTCGCGGTTGAAAAGAAAATCGTAAACGGGGAAGGGCAGGGACGAGGGCATTAGAAATTGCTGAAAAATTTGAGGAGTGGTCGATACCTCAACACGATGGCCCCGATACAAAATAAGGTCAACACTGAGTGGTGTGGTGATTTCTGAGAGCATCTCTGAAATTTGAACATTTTCGGCGAAAACATTTCGTTCTTGAAGCGATTCGGCAACCCCGCTGAGGGTGTTTATAAGCTCTCTTTCAACATTTCGTTCGTTCTGTGCACCTACAGCATATTGCGTGGCAAATATCAGTACTGTAAGCAGAAGAATGGTAGCAAGTGTGAGACCATCTACTAAACGGTCGCGAAACCTGCGATTTTGGCCGAATAGGCTGAAACTTTTAAAACCGGCAGTGGCAAGCAGCGAAAAACAAAACAACCCAAAAAACACAAGAACAATTTGCAGCCTGAAATACGAAAACAAGTGATGATTAAATCCCTGAACAGGTGTACTTGCTTTAATAATGTGCCAGCTTTCCTTACGTACCAAAACCTCTCTGAAATTTCCATCAGGAGTTATGTAATTGAAGAAATTTATGGAATCTTGTTGGGCAAGCTGAAGTTCCCGAGCAGGCAGGCGGTTATATTGGGGCTGATTTCGGTAAATGCCATGCACGCTGCTACGGGTAAGGCGCTCTCCCATAAATTCAGCAATATAAAAACTCTGGCTCCAGTCGCGGCTGGTGGCGGCCGATAACACAGCACGCATCGGTTTATTGTAATCAAGCCTCTCTTTAAATACATCACCGGCAACCCAGAGAATAATTGAACCAGTGCCGTAATCGTAAATTGGTATCCATCCGCGATCTAAAGCGGTGTATCGCTCGCTTATAGTTGGCCTGCCCCAGATAACGGGCTGGTTTGTTTGCCGGCGAAGGCGCTCTCCACGATATGATCGTAACATGGTATCAACATTGTAGATACTCTCTGACCACGCCGGGGTTTCAAGTGTGGTAGAATAGGTTGCTATCTCTGTATTGTCCGGAAGAAAGAGCCTGATATGAAAGGAGTGGTTTCTCCACTCACTCTTTATATTATTTTGAACAGCACGCTGAAAAAGGCTTGTAACCAATTGCCGTTGGTTTTCTACATTGCTTGTGGTGAGCAGAAGCAGGTCACTTTCAATTTCAGATAACAGATCAAAAAGTATCTCACCGGTATTTTGAGACTCTTCGTCCGTGAATTCAGAAACATGAGCCAAAAGTTCCCGATCAGTTCGTTCAAGTGTACAGTTCCAAATGATGAAGTAAACAGATGTGGTGATTACCAGAACCGAGAGCATCAGCTTTCTGAACCCTGACATCTCCCTTAGGCTATCGGGATGTTTATGCAGGTAATGAATTACAAAAAGATGCAGCAGAAAAAGGATTGAACTAAGAGCAAAAATCCATCCGATATAAAGGTTTTCATTGGGCAAAAGGAGATCTGCAATAAAGTAGATGAGTATAAAACTGAAGATGGAGATAATTGCAATAAAGCCGGATTTATCTTCTTCGCTCTTGTTAAAATAATATCCTGCAGAGATAATTATGCCTGAAACAGACGCCAGAAATACTCCTGACAGTAAATAGAAAATGAACGATTTGATGTCGGGTGCCAGCTCAAGATCTAACAGAGATAGGTTAGTTTCTACCAGTAAATACTTAGAAGAGATGATAAAAAGCAGTAGAAGCAAAACATTTAACGCACCAAAAAGAACAGCAAATGCAAACGTTCGGAAATGTTGATCGTTTCGGCGGGGTTTTTGAGATGAACTCAACAGGTGGTAAACGCTAATAAATAAGAGGAATAAGAAGAATGTATTTGCAGAGTAGTTTGCAAGCTGCTCAACCAGCTCTTGAGAAAGATCAGGGGTTCTGTAGAGAACAAGCTGCACCCAAAAATCAATAATTCCTGAAATTAAAGTAGCCGGCCATGCCAAAAAAATAAGCGCAAAATTGATCAGATGATTTTTTACGCCCCCCGTTTTAATGGCCCAAATCATCATGAAAATGAATATGCCTATGAGTAAGGATATTTGTAAAAAAAGCCTCCAGAAAGACAATTCCGTACTACGGCCGGAAGTATATAAGTCGGCGTTTGAAAGAGTAGTGTAAACAGTGCCCGCAGAGTCGTTGCCTGCAATGGCCAGATTTCTGTGAATAGCATCATCGGGTACAGGGGCCCAGAAATTGAATACAACCGGGAAATTTCCCCTCAGTTGCGGCTCATCGGTTAACTCAAATTCTACATTTTGAATAAATGGCAAATCCGTACTCTGGCTTAACCGTTTTGCAGAATTTATGGTATAAGTAGTAGCCTTTGAACGAAATGTTTTTTGGTGAAGGAGTACGGTAACATTGTTGAGGTTGATGATAGATACTGCAACTGTATCATCCGGCGATTCAGGAATTTGATTTTTATGCAAATCAAAGCCACTCCAGAGCCATCTTTCGCCGTTACGGGTGATATTTAATCCCCAAAGGTTATACCCAGAGATATGGTTATATATAGCTAACTTATTTTGTTCAGTCTGAACAGCCCGTTCAATAACCTGCTGAATATCAGAAGATGTTTGTTCGAGTTCCTCGTTTATCCGATTGAAGAGAGATACAGCTTCATCAAGGCTGTTTTGAATGGCATTGTCAAATTTTTCAGGTGGAGTGGCAGATCTCTGAGAGAGATATTCAGTAGATAAAGTGGCTGCTGCGAGTAGAAAAACCAGCGAAGCAATTATTCTGAGCGAATGTTTATGGATGGTACTCAACGTAAAATTCCGGATTTTATGCTTTCTGAATACTCAGAGAGTATAATCCGTAAATCTTGTTCCGGATTATTTGCACCGATACCTACTTATCTTCTATATCGGTGATAACGGCATCATTCCACATTCTTTCAATACCGTAGTAGTCTCGCTTTTCTTCACTGAAAATGTGTACAACAATATTAACATAATCCAGAATAATCCACCTTCTGGCTTCCATGCCCTCTTGTTTCCATACCTGTTCTCCCACTGTCTCTTTAACCTTTTCGAGTGTACTGTTTGCGAGTGCCCTTATTTGAGTTTCTGAGGTACCATGGCAAATAACAAAGTAATCGGTTAGGGTAGTGAGTTTGCGTACATCGAGCAATTTTACATCTTTTGCTTTCTTTTCATGAAGCCCTTCAAAAATTGCATTGAGCAATGCTTCTGAATCGGCAGTTTTATAGGGTGAATCAGTCTGAAATTGAGAGTCAGTCATAGGCATAGGTTATTTTTATAAATTTAGTGATTCAAAATCGGAACCAATAATTAAAGTTACATCAAGGAAAAAATCAGGCGATGCCTCTCTGATAACATTCTGTTCCGGTATTCCGATTGCTTTTGCAACACGAAGTGCATTTTCCATTTGCCCGCCGCGTGATATCACAAAGCTCTTTTCAACATTAAAATGATCAAAATTTCCCGTTTCTACCACATCAAATCCATACTCTCTGAGGGAATCTGTAAATCTTGTAGCGATGCCGGGTATACCACAGCCATTCAGAACTTCGAGTTGAATTACGTTACTTACAAGGGCCGGATCAACAGATACACGCTCGGTTAGAATTCTGGGATAAAGCACTCTGGATCCGAGGGCAATGATTAGTATTATGAACAGAACCCCAAGAAAGCCAATGGCAGAGTTTAAAAAAAGATGGTTACTGTTTTCGTCTTCTTCTTCTTGTTTAGCCATTCAATAGATTAGTACCGCGGTGCCATTCGGTTAAATGGTGAGTTATGGCCGCCATACGGGCCAAAACCGTAGTGGTGTGGGCGTTGTGAAAATTGTACAGAAATTACAGCGTTTGATGAAAGCCGATAATCAAGCCTTGCCTGGTCAACAATAATCTGTGCGCCAAGGCTGTTGCTATTATTCATAAAACTATTACCAAAGGGAGAGTGGAGTAGTGAGACATCAACCTGAGCGTTTAGCCTGTCGCTTATATCAAAAAACATGTGGTTAGTGTAAGCGTTAAGATTTTGCATCTGCCCGCCAAAGTTTGAAAAGTTCATTGAGTAAGAGTGGCTCATCGTCATATTGAGCAGGTTCATCCAGCTGCCCGGAGCGTTAGAAGGCGTATAAGAAGCGGATGCTCTGTATTCTTCGGGATTGTGAATCAGATCCTGCCTTAACTGTGCATCAGCAATCATGGTTGTTGAAAGAAGAAGAACAGATATAAGGGTAAATAATTTCATAGTAATAGATCTTTGATAACAGTACGTATACTCAATAGCAATAATAAAGAATTACTTTCAGTTAGTAAACATTAATCGAGTGCATCTTCATTCAGTTAGAGTGATTTTTAGATATTCTCTAATGTTAAACGCAGTGATTATGAATGGTAGTATTGATTCCGGTGATCAGATCAAGAAAAAATTAAACCCTTTTAAGTTGCAGTGTTTTCCGGAAATGAACTCTTGAACAATTTCATGGGTAATATTTGTTGTGGCTGTATTCAATGAATGAAATCTTTTGTGCAAAAATTTTTTCATCAAGTGCACCTGTAAAAGATAAGAAGTAGGTTGAGATTATAGTCTGTTTGTTGTAACAGAGCCTATTTTACTGTATCTTTTTAGGCTTGAAAAATGTCGAAAATTTAAATCTATAAATCACCGCTCGTTTTGAAAATGAAACTTACCGATTTCAAATTTGAAATCGAACATTTTAATGTGCCCGACGAACCTGTTGAACCAAGAGATGCTGCTAAATTGATGGTTCTTAACAGAGAAGAAAAAACAATCACCCACGAAACATTTGCCGATATACACAAATACCTGAACGAAGGTGATGTGGTAGTTTACAATAACACAAAAGTTTTTCCGGCAAAACTGAAAGGCAAAAAAGAGAAAACAGAAGCAGATATTGAAGTTTTTCTACTGAGAGAGCTTCAGCCCGAAAATATGCTTTGGGACGTGCTTGTTGAGCCTGCCAGAAAAATCAGGATTGGGAATAAACTTTATTTTGGTGAAGACCTAATGGCAGAAGTTGTAGATAACACAACTTCGCGCGGGCGAACAATACGTTTTCTATTTGATGGGCCGAATGAAGATCTCTACTCCCGTTTAGATAAAATCGGAGACATGCCGCTGCCCCCATACATTGAGCGAGAGCCAAAAGAGAGCGACAAGGATCGTTATCAAACTATTTTCGCCAAAGAAAGAGGGGCAGTTGCCGCTCCTACAGCAGGAATGCACTTTACACCTGAGCTTGTGGAAAAACTAAAAAAGAAAGGTGTAGACTTTGTGCCAGTAACCCTGCACATAGGCTGGGGTACATTTCGCCCTGTTGAGGTGGAAGATTTAACCAAGCACCGTATGGATTCAGAAAACTACTTTATCTCTGCTGAATCGAGCGACAGAATAAATGTTGCCCTGAAGAGTAAAAAAAATAAAGTAGTTGCTTGTGGAACATCAGCGGTTCGCGTAATTGAAACCAGTGTTATGGCAAGTGGCATGTCGAAGGCCGGTACCGGCTGGACAGATAAATTCATTTATCCTGACTATCCGTTCAAAATTACAGAAGGAATTATTACGAACTTCCATCGTCCGGAATCTACTCTTTTAATGCTTGCAGCAGCCTTTGGAGGATTTGAATTCATCAAAGATTCTTACAAAGAGGCTGTGAAGAAAGATTATAGATTCTTCTCCTTTGGAGATGCGATGCTCATAATCTGATCACGTGAAAAAACAGCAACTCGCCCTGATAATACCCGCAGCAGGTAAAGGCAACCGCATGGGGAATGAGATTCCCAAACCTTACCTCAAAATTGCCGGTAAATCCATTTTGGAATATACCCTCTCCAGGTTTCAGGGTGTTTCGGGTTTGGGCGAGGTAATTGTATCTACATCTGATACATATCTCGAAGAGACTGAAAAGCTTTTGGGGAAACTGTTTCCAGATATCACAACCCATGCAGTGATAGGTGGCAACGAGCGGCAGGATTCTATCCGAAATGCATTAAAAAAAATATCCGGTAAAACCGGTTTAATTGCAGTTCATGATGCTGTTCGCCCGTTTGTTAATAAAGAAGACATAGAGAAGTGTATCACTGAAGCTGTTCGATGGGGTGGATCTGTACTCGCGATACCGGCAAAAGATACAATTAAAGTGTCGGGAGTTGATGGTGAAATTGTAAAAACACCAGACCGGAGCACACTATGGCAGGCGCAGACACCACAGATTTTCTGGGCAGCCCTATTCCGGGAAGCATACGATTATGCCGAAACCAATAATTTTCTGGGATCAGATGATTCGTCTTTAATTGAGGCAATTGGCGGAAAAGTAGTTCTTGTTGAAGGATCAAGTAAGAATTTTAAAATTACTTTCCCCGTTGATCTGCAGATTGCAGATTATCTTATAAATGTTGAGAACTGATGAGTTTCCGAATTGGCCAGGGCTATGACATTCACCGGTTAGCTGAAGGGAGAGATCTGATTCTTGGCGGGATTTTAATTCCTCATTCTAAAGGCCTGCTGGGACACTCAGATGCAGATGTGCTTTTGCATGCAATAACGGACGCACTTCTCGGTGCTTTAAGCCTTGGAGATATTGGTACCCATTTTCCTGATACAGATCCATTATATGAGGGAGCGGACAGTATCGAACTGCTAAAGAGAAGTTACGACTTAGTTCAGGCGAAAGGTTATCAGTTGGTAAATGCAGATACTACAATAATCGCTGAGAGGCCTAAAATTAAACCAAATATTATACAGATAAGAGAACGCATAGCTTCTGCGTTAGATATCGAAATTGAAGCGGTATCCGTAAAGGCTACAACAGGAGAAAAAATGGGTTTCATTGGCCGTGAGGAAGGAATAGCAGCACAAGCAATAGTACTTTTAGAGGCAAAATAGCGCAATGGAGGTTTATACTGAGAATTTGATAGAGTGGATACAAACCCTGTCTCCACTGAGTATATATTTGATTTTTGGCTTAATAGCCTATCTGGAAAATGTGGTTCCACCTATACCCGGAGATGTACTGGTTGCGTTTGGAGGTTATCTTGCTGCAGAACAGATTATTGGCTTTTCCCCTGTACTTGCAATTACAACGATTGCTTCTGTTTTCGGTTTTATGAGCATGTATGCAGTTGGTGCACATTTTGGCGATAAAATAGAGGTGCAAAGGAAAAAATTCTGGTTGATGCGTTTCCTTGATGTAAAGTACTTCGATAAAGGCAAGCGATGGATGGATAAATATGGCCAGGGTGTAATACTCGCAAATCGGTTTCTTGCCGGCACTCGCTCTGTAATTTCAATTACGGCCGGGATTACAAAGACAAGGGTTTATACTACAATAGTCAGTTCATCCATTAGCTCTCTGCTGTGGAACACAATACTTCTTGGTATGGGTTGGTTTGTACACGAGAACTGGCAGGTGATCGGGCACTATTTAAATGTGTATGGATGGATAATCTTGTCCCTAATCGTTGTTTTTATAGCAATACGCTTCTTCTACAAACGGAAGAAGAAGCGTGCTGCAGAAGGTTAAAAAAAATATATCGAATAGTTGATTCCTACCCGATATATTTTTAACTTACATGTCTTTCACTTGTGGGGAAAATATGCCCGTGAGTAAAAGAAGCGTTGCAGAAATGCATATTTGAAATTTTGATTTAGCCAGTGTAGCTCAGGGGTAGAGCAGCGGTTTTGTAAACCGCCGGTCGTCGGTTCAAATCCGGCCACTGGCTCTTTCGCTCTGAAAAGACTGAAAGGATAGTTGGGGGGATACCAAAGTGGCCAACTGGGGCAGACTGTAAATCTGTTGTCGTAAGACTTCGCAGGTTCGAATCCTGCTCCCCCCACCAAGTTCCGGTAAGCAGATTTTGATTTTCCGAAATTTTGAAACTGGCGGGCGTAGCTCAATTGGTAGAGCGTCACCCTTCCAAGGTGAATGTTGTCGGT
>REDS01000124.1 GCA_007693395.1 Balneolaceae bacterium
GAAAGGAACCACTCTACATCTGCATTGGGTAATTCAAGAAATCCACCCATACGGTTTGCTTCCCGAATGTGCAATTCAGTTACATTCGGTTTTCCAAAAAGCCAGAACAGCAGATCAAAAAAGTGGATACCGATATTGGTACCTATACCGCCCGATTTTTGCTCATCGCCTTTCCAGGAGTAGTGATACCATAAACCGCGCGATGTAATGTAGGTAAGATTTACTTTATGCCTTTTCCCGGTTTTAGATGCAGATAGTTTTTCCTTCAGTTCCACCAAAGAGGGATGAACACGCAGCTGCAAAATAGTCCAGACCCGCTGGCCATACTCCTGCTCAAGTTCCTGTAAAATATCGAGGTTCCATGGGTTGAGTACGAGCGGTTTTTCACAGATTGCATCTGCCTCTACCCGCATGGCAAGGCGGATATGCGCATCGTGCAGATTATTTGGCGAACAGATGGTAAGATAGTCAATAGCATCGCCGTTTCTGTCCCGTCTGATTTTTTCCAGGTGACGATCGAACCGTTCGAACTCTGTAAAAAAGCTCGCCTGAGGAAAATAGCTGTCAATAATTCCAACAGAGTCGTGGGGATCGGCAGCTGCCACAAGCCTGTTTCCTGTATCCTTGATAGCCTGCAGATGGCGTGGTGCTATGTACCCTGCAAGGCCGGTGAGCGCGAAATTCTTTTTCTCAGTAGTGTTCATGATGATAAATCCCAAAAAAGCTTAATTCAAAAAAATAGCCGTCGTAATAAAGTCCGGATCAATAATTCGTTAATCCAAAATCCGGTCAATCAGAAAATAGGTTGATGCAGCAAACGTAGTGATCGGGCTGATGAAGCGTATGTAATCGAGTACTGTTGCCGTTCGTTTTACCTCAACGGTTACAATCTGGTCGTTCTGCAGCCTGTAGGTTCGCAGTTCTGCCGGAAATGGTTCACTGTAGCGAAATTCAAAATTCTCTACGGTTTCAATTCCGGTTTCAGGATCAAATGTAGAGATATTTATTTCAACACGGCGCTTGCTCCAGTCCAGTTGCACCTGATCACCGCCTGCCCCAGCACCAGTTCGACTAATTCCACGTGCATATGATAGCAACTCATGTGGCGTGGTACCACGGGGTACAATATAGCGGCCTGCGTTGCTCACATCGCCCCAAACGGCAAGGGTATCTGCAAGCTGGCCTGCTTCTGCGATTCGAACCATCCCTTCACCGAGGCGAAATACCTGGGAGCCGGCCTGAGCTTTTACAATGTCTTGGCTTGATATAAGAAAAAAAAGCGCTGCTGCTGTAGATAAAAAAAATGTTCTCATTAACGTTTTGCTTCAAGTAAAAAGTGATCGGTTACTGCTTATAGACTGAGTAGTGATGAGTTGTGCTTTGGTTTAAACCAGTTCTTCCTCATCCTCCTGATACGCTTCATACGCCTGATAGCTATCGTAGGTATATTTGTTAGAGTAGTAATAATCCGCACTATCACGATGATTGAATGCAGTTATTACGGTACCGGCAAGCTTTGCCTGTATGCGTTTCAGGTTTTCGATGGTAAAGTTCAACTCATTAATCTGGGTAACTCCAAAACGGGTTACCAGCACAACGAGATCCGCGAGTTTAATGATTGGTGCCGCATCGGTAATCACACCAAACGGCGGGGTATCAATGATAATATGATCGTACTTCTCTTTTACCTTATCGAGGAGTACACGCAATTTTTTACTCTGGATAACGGCAGACGGATTTGGAATTTTTCGCCCTGCGGTCAATACATGTACACCCGGTGCAATGGTAGGTTTAATCGAAGCAGTGAGTGATTTATCATCATAAAAAATTTCCGCTATACCCGGCATACGTGCAACACCGCTGAAGTGATGAATATTCGGGCGGCGCAGATCGGTATCAATTACCAAAACACGCTTGCCTGACTCTGCAAAAGCCACCGCAAGGTTCATGGATATGGTTGTTTTACCTTCCCCTTTCTTTGAACTTGTGATTAAGATCACTTTGTTTTCCGAATCAGGATCGGAGTAGATAATGTTGTTGTGAAGCCTTCTGAATGATTCCGCTGCCGGACTCACTGTATCAAGCAGTGATAACCAGGATGTGGATACACGGTGGTCTTCAGCTTCAATAAAACGCTCGCTATCATATCGTTTCCTGATCACATTAGTGGTATCGGGTATAATCGCAAGAAGCGGATAGCCAAGTTTTCTGAGTTTATCGGTTCCGTCGATAGTGCGGTTCAGATTCTCTTTCACAAATACAAAACCCACACTCAGAATACCCCCAAGCAGAAACCCGATCATTACGTAGCGGGTTCGGTTTGGGCCAGATGGGCCACCGGGTGCGAGGCCGTAATCTAACGGCTGGCCGGCTCCAAATTGCGTCTGTTCCCATAGGTTAGTTTGTGTAAACTGCTGAGAAATGGTTGCAAATAGCTGTTCATTCACTTGCTTTTCCCGCTGCAGCCGTGCAAACTCAATCATATTTTCGGGCAGGCCATCAAAAAACTGACCCTCCTCTTCTATACGCTGGTTCAAAACTTCTTCCTGTGCATTGAGCTGCGACTCTTCAATTCGTAGCTGTATCAGCTGCTGCCTCAGTTCCATTATTCTGCCGGTAATGCCGCCTTCTGCGCTGTTCAAAAATCCGATAAACATATCCGTATCATCACTCAACAGATCGGATGCCATCTGATTGATGCGGTTCTTCAGCGTTTCAATCTCCTCCTCAAGGGTTACAAATTGGGGCTCCTGCTGCGGATTGTTACGAAGGGATGGATTCCGCTGCAGCAACAGTGAACGCTCAGTCTCCAACTCCGCAAGCCTGAACTGGCTGCGCTGCATCGTTGCACTGATGTTATCGGCAAACTGCTCGGCCAGGCCGGGACGGATCTGTTCGAGCTGCCCCTCAAAAGCGGTGATGGAAGAGTTGAGCCCAACCCGCTGCACCTGCACCTGCTGGCGCTGTGTTTCAAGATCGGCGAGGCGATTGATTACGGTGCTTGTCTGCCCGTCGATCTGCATCAGGCCGGTTCGGCTCATATATTCTCTGACCGCTTCCTCAGAGTTAATAAGCCGCTGTTCGTATTCATCTTTCTCTTGTTCAAGGAAAGCAAGTGCCGCATTTGCAGAGCTTCTGCGCTGGCGGGCTGATACTTCCGTATAGGTATCGATTGTGGTATTCACAAGATATTTAGCCTCAAGAGGGTGCCGGGTTGTATAGCTGATTCGCAGAATATCTGTGTCCATATCAACACGGTTTACATTCATTGCAGACCGAATACGCCCGGTAAGTGCTTCAACAGAAATCTTGGTATCGTCATCCGGATAACTTCGGTGCAGCATGGGGAACATCTCCCCGTTTTCCATCACCTCTTGTTCGTACATCTTTGCGGCGATCTCTTCGGCAAGGCGACGCGACTGAAACACCTGAATTTCATTTACAAGCCGGTTTCCCACGCCTACTCCAAACGAGGAAGATAAAATGCTTCCAATATCCGAACCGCCCCAAGTGTAACGGTTACGCTCTTCGGCAATCACAATGGTGCCGGAACTGGTGTACACATCATCAAATGTTTGTGCATAGAGCCAGGCAAGGCCTGTGAAGAGAACAGTTATGCCAATAACCCACCACTTGTAGCGCAGAGATACATTGATAAGATGTTTAAGATCAATCTCATCGCGCTTTGTCTCGTCAGAAGGCATACCCATGGCAGAGGTGTATTCACCGCCATAATATCCATTCCCGTTTAGCTTACCATTTCCTCTTGAAGAGTATGAGTTTTGCTGATTTACGTCACTCATGTGTACCGGATAGAATTAAAAATTTTACAACAATCACTTAGTCTACAGAAGTATATGAATTAACAACAACTATCAACAATGAAAAATTGTGTGAACCGTATCTTTTTTATAACGAAGCAAGTTACATCAATTTAGGTTGAGTTGAAAGGGATTTAAGCTTGAAGATTAAGGCTCCGAACAGAGACCTTGAAGCGTGACGCAGCTTCTGCGGCTCCTTCAAGCGTCGGGATTTGACTGAGATTGAGGTTGAATGTTGGGACTCCGAACAGAGACCTTGAAGCGTGACGCTGCTTCTGCGGCTCCTTCAAGCGTCGGG
>REDS01000179.1 GCA_007693395.1 Balneolaceae bacterium
TCTCCTCATACACAAGTGGCATCAGATCGTTCATGAAGCCTTCATCTATGCCCGAAGTTTGTTGATTAATAATAGCCGTGATGTTGTCCATATTGATGGTGAAATAGGATAGCGATAAAAAATTTATGCCCTAAAAAATATCAGCCATTTATGTTGAAGGTAAAAAAATGAGTAAAAGAGAAATTGTACGTACTGTTAAACCTTCGACTTAAGTTCAATTAAATACAAACACACTATATACACGAAAACTTTACGTCAAGAGGCTCATTTTATTTTAAAAAATTGCTGACGTTAGATTCATCAAACCATACAAAAAATCTTGATTTAACTACACCTCAATTTAGAGAGGCGCTCATAATCGAGTAAGAATTAAATTCATATCAATAGGTTACTGCATTTTGAAAATGTTGTGTCGGAGTGTTTGTCAGGTTTTGGCTTCTATTATTGATTGCGTCAATGAATTTAATCAGAAATAAACTGTATGAGTTCTAAACCTATCAGTACATAGATTTCAATAATATAGACTTGAAAAATGAATAATAAATCACTGTATCTGCTGCTTTCAATAGTAGCACTTTTCACAATTGTTAATTGTACAACTGATAGCACATCACTTTACCAACTCACAACTTCATCCGAGCCGGGAGATGGTGGTCAGGTTACACCGGTATCTGCTGAGGCTGCTGGAGGTGAAACTATACGTATACAAGCAGAAGAAAATGATTACTGGATTTTCCATGGCTGGAGCGGCGATTATTCTGGTACAGAGAAACATGCAGAAGTAATTATGGATGGTGATAAACATGTAATAGCTCAATTCAGGCCTATAGAGCATATTTTATCTATTCAAGTTGATGGAGAAGGAGATGTTCACAGAGAGATTGTTCAACAAAAAGTATCTGAACACGAGCATGGAACGGTATTAAAACTAACGGCAATACCGGCGTCTGATTGGCAATTTTCAGAATGGAGTGGAGATGCAGAGGGAGATGCTTTATCAGTAGAAATTGTGATGAATGAACCAAAATCAGTTACAGCTACATTTGCCGGGTTACCATTAATTGAAACTGCTGCTGTAAATTCGATAGGTCAAGATTCAGCACAAGGTGGAGGTGAAGTGATCAGCGGCCAGGGCTCAGAGGTTTTTCAGTTTGGCATTTGCTGGAATGAAGAGGGAAATCCCACAAAGAGTGACGAATGTACAAATGATGGTAGTGGTACCGGAAGTTTTATAAGTATGATGGCTGACCTTAATCCCGATACCGAATATTTTGTAAGAGCGTACGCAGAAAACAGTGTGGGTACAGCATTTGGTGATGAAATAAATTTCAGAACACTGGATAATGCAATTTCAGATTGCGGTGTGATGACTGATCAGGATGGAAATGAATATGATACAGTTGTTATTGGCAGCCAATGCTGGATGAGAGAAAATATCAGAACAACAACCTATCGCAATGGCACAAAAATTCCACACCTCGAGAGCAATAGTTCATTTGTTAACGATCAGTCAGGTGGCTGGATGTACTACGGAAACGACCCCGATAATGCTGATACATACGGGTTGTTGTACAACTGGCATACAGTAGTCAATGCAAATGGTATATGCCCTGTAGACTGGAAAATGCCTGATGATGATGACTGGCTAGAACTTGCTGAGCACCTTGGAGGTCAGTTTGAGGCAGGTGGTAAGATGAAGCATGAAGGAACTGAATTCTGGCAGGCTCCTAACGAAGGCGCAACGAATGAATCCGGTTTTACATCACTGCCCGCTGGTTACAGGGATTTCTTTGATGGTACTTACGGTCTTTTAAGGTCTATTACATACTGGTGGAGTAAATCGGAGCATGACAATAACAATGCAAGATATTGGGAAAACAGCTATCAACACTTCATGCTTGTTAATCTCGAAACCAGAAAAAATCAAGGCTTTTCTGTGAGATGTGTCGCAGAATGATGGTGTTTCAAATGCCATTCTATGAGTGCAAAAAAAACAAACCGGATGGCGGACAACTATTGATCTTTTGGCTTCTAAGAATAGAATGTAATTCCTTAACAACCTTAAATGTAGATAAATAATGAGTATCATAACCCAGATCCGTAATAATAGATCTATTACAATTCTTACAATAACACTGATTATTGCATTTATATCAACAGCCTGCAGCGATTCCACATCCGCTGTCGAAGAAGAGAGAAACCAGCAACAATTTGACCTGGTACTTCAATCTAACGGGCAGTCTGTTGGTACGGTAGTTACAGAAGACTCACTTGAGGGCGATGATACACTAACAAGTAACGCTTTCTTTGTTACCATTACCATCACCGATTCAGGATTCACACAGCCAATGACCGTATATCTGGATCACTCCAACGGCCGATGTGGAATAGGAAATGTTTTTTCTGAAGAGAGAAGAGACCTGCCCTGTACTTATGACCTCTTTTTAGATGAAAATGAAGGGTTTCGGGTAATTGCTGATGATGGCGATGGTGATGTTGCAATTCTGGACTTATAAACTTTAATCAAGAGTGAATAAAATGAAAGCATTGGGTAAGAATTATGTGGGGGGATTGATAGCGGTTATATTTACAACAGGATCACTTTTGATTTGGCACGGCTGTTCAGATTCCACTGGCTCTGCACCAGATGAAGAAATTACCGCAGAACTCTCATGCGATGACCTTTCAATTGAGGTTGATACGGCAGAACCTATCTCAGTGATCAAAGTAACCGGTGTTAGTGCAGGCTTGGGAGAAGAGCCACTGGTATGGATCTATGACGCGAATGATGAAGATACAAGAGTTGCTGCGTACCTGGAGAGATTGGATGGAGAAGATACGGAGCTAACTATTCCAGTACATCCGGGTAACTGGAGAGAGGGGGGAGCAGTAAATATAATTGTACTGAATGAAGATGGTGATGCTGCTTGTGAAGCACTACCACTTTACATCGAAGCTCTTGAACCTTCGACAACTACTGTTGAAGATGTGATTACTGATCTTGAAGTTTCATTACATACATTGACCGAAGCATACGGTTATAATGCAGAAGATCTGAAAAGAGGGAATATTTTTGATATTGAGTTACATCACATAGGTCTGGCCTCCTTCATTCAGGCGCTGGATGGGGAAAACAATCCAAATAGTATTCGTGCTATACTCGAGGGTGAGGCACCTGCCTTTCAGGATGTTAAGGGCGATACAGATAGCTCAGAATTCATGGAGCTCATGAATGCAATCATGCAGCAGGCCGGTTTATTTACGTTGTTAGAAGAATTTTCTCAATCATTTAAGGAACACGCTCAATATTTAGATGAGATTGGCTATGCTAAAAAATTTCCGATAGAAAAAAGTAAAACGAATAATTTTCAATTCGATAATAATGCTCATCAATCACTTAAACCTGCTAAACTTAGTATTTTACTGGAAGACTATAAGTTTTATGAAGATTTAGATAGAAGCTTTGTGGCTTCTGCAATAGACGGTACTGCATTGGTATTAGGGAGTGTATCAGCAATTGCAGGTATTTTTGGTTTAGCCCCAGCATCTCTATACACTGGTTTAGGCGCTAATCTATTTACCAGTATGGGAGTTCTTATTTCTGTGATAAAAAGTGTCTTGCCTTCAGAACTTCAGGAAATTAAACTTGAAGCTGGACCTCTGATTTATAATGAAGATCAGGGAGATATTGGAAAATGGACTGCAACTCTCGAGGCTCACAGCACATCGTGGACTCTGACATGGCCGGATCTAATTGGAATGATACCTATTATTGGACCTCCTGCTAAGGCGATTGAGAGGTTTGGAAAAATGATTCCGGGAGTTGATGACCTGACAATTAATGTATTGAAAGCAGCACAAAGTTATTTTGTTGAGGTCTGGAGCATTACTGCAGAATCAGGCCCATTTACCATACCTGAGTTGGTTTATGAAATTGCTGATGGTATTAATCCCGATCGAGATGGAGAGGAGGAGTATTTCAGATGGGAACTAATACGTATTGAAGGCGAAATGGAAGATAATGCATTCAATTTTGACACCGATCAAACCCGGTATTACCCGGTTGCTGTGGGTAAGTCTGAACTGAGGATAAGTACCCG
>REDS01000101.1 GCA_007693395.1 Balneolaceae bacterium
TTCAGCCACTTCAGCAATGCAACCAGCCTTGACATCGCCCAGCGAATGACTCAGCGAAGGCTGATCGGTGTTTATGGTGATATTAATATTGACTGGCGTGATATTGTTTATCTTAATGTAACCGGACGAAATGATTGGACCTCGACACTTGTAGAAGATAACCGATCATTCTTCTATCCATCTGTAAGTCTTGGTTATGTTTTCAGCGATATGTTTGATATGCCGGAGTGGGTAACCTATGGTAAACTTCGCCTCTCGTATGCTGAGGTTGGCAAAGATGCACCTCCATATTCTACACAGAGCGTGTTTATATCACCTTCAATCTTCCCCCTTGGCGGACAGACAGGTTTTACCCGTGGTGCTACTATCGCATCACCTGATCTGCGCCCAGAGCGTACCACCTCGAATGAGATTGGCCTTGACTTGCGATTCTTCGATAACCGATTCGGTCTGGATCTTACCTACTACAAAGCCAACAGTAAGGATATGATTATTCCTGTTCCTGTTTCGAATGCAACAGGTGCTGCACAGTTCAGAACCAATGCCGGTGAAATCGAAAACCAGGGTTTTGAAGTAACTGTTCGAGCCAATCCGGTTCGGTCACAGAATTTCCAGTGGAACATCACATCAAACTTCACCACAAACAGAAACGAAGTGGTAAGTATTCGTGATGGAGTTGATGCCATTTTCCTCGGTGATATATCAGCTTACATCAACCGTCCGTTCATGCAGCTTATTCCGGGACAGTCTTACGGAGCAATTTGGGGTACCAGCTATGCACGTTTCGGTGCTGATCCTGACTCAAGAGTACTCGACAAGAGTCTCCCTGTTTTAATTGGTGAGAATGGCTTTCCTGTGATAAACAGCACACCTCTTATCGTAGGAGATGCCACACCCGACTGGACATGGAATTTCCTTAATCAGTTTGATTACAAAAACTGGGATTTCTCCTTTAATATTGATGTTGTTTACGGTGTAGACAAATACAACAAGCTCGATCAATGGGATTCTGCTTTTGGCCACACCACAAAAACACTGAACCGAGAAGATTACAAGGTGTTTGATGGTGTATTGGCAGATGGCACACCTAACACACAAGAAGTTTGGTTGGGCCAGGGAGTTGATCCTCTAACCGGCCGTGATTACGGTGCCGGTTATCACAGAAATGTGTACCGTATTGCTGTAGAGCAGTCTGTGGAAGATGCTTCTTATGTTAAACTCAGAAGTGTTACTTTCGGTTACTCACTCTCGCAATCTTTCCTGGAAAATCTGCCTCTTAGCCGTGCAAGAGCCAGTGTTACAGCAAACAACATTCTGCTGTGGACACCATTCTCGCAATACGATCCTGAAGCGTTTGTAAGCTCAGGCAGTAACCTTATCGGCCTTGTAGACCTGGCCTATCCGGGTACACGAAGCTTGATTTTCTCACTTAATTTCTCCTTTTAATCCATGAGGTATCTCACTATGAAACATTCAATAAAATTATTTCTTGTTTTATTATTGACGTTCTTCATGGCCACCGGTTGTGAAGATTACTTAGACATCAATACTGATCCGAATAATCCCACATCGGCACCGATTGAAGGGTTAATGTATCAAACAACGTTCGAAACCACCCGAAACACAAACCGTGTTGGAGGTACTACATCGTTCTTTGTACAGCACCTGGCTTCTCCAAACCAGGCAACAGGAACCGATATACATGATGCCGTTTCGTATGGCAATGCATGGTCTCAACTTTATTTCAATATTGGTGATCTTATCACCCTGATTGAACAAGCTGAAGAGATTGACGCGCCATACTATTCAGGACCTGCCAAAGTGATGAAGGCCTACAACCTGGGCTTGCTGGTAAATATGTTCGGCGATGTTCCTTACTCCGATGCGTTCAATCCGGAAACCCTGCAGCCCACATACGACAGCTCTGAAAGCATTTATCAGGTAATCCTGAGCACACTTTCTGAGGCTATCACAGAAATGGGAGCTGCTGAATCAGCCGCGGCACCCGGTTCGGATGATATGATCTATGGCGGTGACCTCGCAGCCTGGACCCGCACAGCGTATGCACTTCGTGCACGGTTTCTTAATCACTACAGCAAACTCCCATCTTACGATCCTGCAGCTGTTCTGAGTGCTGTTGACAATGCATTCGCAAGTAATGATGAGGATTTTGAAATGGCATACTTCTCAGGTGAAGGGAACGCAGCTGAAAACCCCTGGTACAGAACTGCGGTTAACAATGCCGGGCTTCTGTTGGGCGGATGGCTCTCAAGCCAGACTGTTGACCACTTGAGTGGCGAAACCTTTGGAGTGTTCGATCCAAGAATTGAAAGAATCACCGTGCCTGTGGCAAATGAAGACCATCCAAGATTTGGTGAGTATTTCGGAACCAGAAATGGAGCCGGTCGTGGTGGTGATCCCGAGCAGGGTGTAAGAGCTGTGCTCGTTCCTGGCCCTGAGTTCTATTATGCAGCAGGGCCAACACAGCCGCTGGGAATGTCAACGTTTGCCGAGATGAAGTTCATTGAGGCAGAAGCCGCACTTGCACTGGGTAACACCGGGCGGGCATATCAGGCTTACGAAGATGGCATTCGTGCTCACATGGAAAAAATGGGTATTGAACAGGAAGCTATCGACGCTTACTGGAACGAACCAACCGTCTCGGTAGGAGCTGGAAATCTCACTGTGGATGAGATTATGAAAGAGAAGTACATTGCCATGTTCCTCAATCCCGAAGCATGGAATGATGCCCGCCGATATGATTACCAATATGCAGGGTTTGAAGCACCGGCCAATTCAGCACTGGGTGGCCAAATGATTCGCCTGGTTCGCTATCCCGATTCAGAATTGCAGCGAAATGAAAGCAACGTTCCCAGCCGAACCATGCTCGACCGTGTATTTTGGGATGCACCTTAAAAGAAAATCCCAGTAGATCACATCAAAGCCGGTCCGATTATTTTCGGGCCGGCTTTTTTTATTTTCTGATATCTTTTTTAACGATTTCATAGATTTACAATTCGTACTTTCAATTTTTCTGAACTAAAATCCAATCAGTTTGTCACAAATTATTACCGGAATTCAACAAGTTGGAATAGGCGTAACCGATATAAATAAAGCGTGGAAATGGTACAGATCCATGTTTGGTACCGATGTCCCCGTGTTTGATGATGTAGCCGAAGCTAAACTTATGACCCGCTACACCGGCAACGAAGTACACTCCCGCAGGGCTGTTTTGGCGCTCAATATGAATGGCGGAGGCGGCTTCGAAATCTGGCAGTTCAAAAGCCGTGAACCGGAACACTGCTCTTTTGAACATGCCCCCGGCGACTTGGGAATTAATGCTGTAAAAATTAAATGCAGAAATATAACTGAAGCTCACTCGAAATTACTTTCGGGCAATGCAGATTTTGTAAGCCATCTAATCACTCTGCCCAGCGGAGAACAATCATTCCAGGTACGCGACCCTTACAACAACTTGTTTCAACTTGTGAAAGGGGACTCCTGGTTTCAAAAACACAATAGCACAACAGGCGGCGTTTGTGGCGCAATTATTGGCGTAAGTAGTATTGATGCTGCCCTGCCACTGTACACCGATGCACTCGGTTTCAGAGAAACTATTTATGATGAAACCGGCACCTTCACCGACCTTGATTCTGATTACAAGTTCAGACGCATTTTACTCAGAAAAAAGCAACGTGATGAAGGAGCTTTCAGCCGCCTCTTTGGCCATATTGACATTGAACTGATTCAGGTTTTTGGCCGTAAACCACAAAAAATCTATCATGAGCGATTTTGGGGTGATCCCGGATTTATTCATATTTGTTTTGATGTGAATGATATGGACGCACTTCAAAAAAAATGCAGCGCGCTGGGATATGATTTCACCGTTGACAGTGCTACCACCTTTGATATGGGTGAAGCTGCCGGACGATTTTCTTATATTGAAGATCCGGATGGTACACTAATAGAATTTGTACAGGCACACAAGTTACCTATTTTAAAAAAATGGGGATGGTACATAAACCTGAAAAAGAGAAAACATCAAAAACCCCTGCC
>REDS01000112.1 GCA_007693395.1 Balneolaceae bacterium
GCTTACAAGATACAAAAAACCAAAATTATTGAGAAATAAAACCATAATTTAAATGGGGTTTTTCAAAGCCCCCAATTACAGAAAATTATTCTAATGAAAATTGATGTTCTTGCCCTCGCTGCCCACCCCGATGATACCGAACTTAGTTGCTCAGGTACACTTGCAGCACTTGTAAAACAGGGATTAAAAGTAGGTGTAATTGATTTAACCAGAGGCGAGATGGGTACACGCGGCACACCCGAACTGCGATTACAGGAGGCGGCCAAGGCAGCTGAAATTATTGGATTGAGTGCCAGAGACAATCTTGGCCTGCCGGATACCGAACTTCACAACACCCGCGAACTTCAGATTCCCATTATTGAACGGATTCGCCACTACCGGCCGCACATCTGCCTCATCAATGCACCGAAAGACCGCCACCCTGATCATGGGCATGCGTCCAAACTACAGCTGGACTCAATCTTTTACAGTGGCTTACAAAAAATTGAGACCAAAACGCCGGATGGCAAACTTCAAAAATCGCACCGGCCTGTACATGTTTTACATTATATTCAGGATCAACCGATCGAGCCTGATTTTATATTCGATATTTCTGATACAATTGGCCTGAAAGAAGAGGCGATTAAAGCATTTGCTTCACAGTTTGATGTTGCAGATCCCGGAGATGAACCTGAAACCTACATTTCAGACCCCGATTTCTTTGTTTCGCTTCGGGCGCGAGCTAAACAACTGGGCCATCTTGGTGGTTTCAGGTATGGGGAAGGATTTATATACAATAAAAAACCTCTCCCGATGAGCAACTTTTCATTTCTGATGGAGAGTTCACCCAAACGGTAAACCGATTTTATTCTTCATCCGGCTTTCCGTATCCGCCACCACCGGGTGTATGGATAACAAAACGATCACCTGCTTCAAGGGCAATACCATCAACGGGGGCTAACTCCTCTTTTACTCCATTTTTTCTGATGATGAATTGATTTCCGGAAGCACCATCTTCGCCGCCATGTAATCCGTAAGGTTTTTCAATTCTGTGCTGAGTTAATACACTTAAATAAACCGGCTCTAAAAATGTACAATCTCTGATGATACCATCACCGCCTCTGAATTTACCTTCACCCCCAGAGGCTTTACGTATCGCGTACCTATTCAGGCGAACCGGGTATTTGTGCTCAAAAATTTCGGGATCAGTTCCACGAGTGTTGGTCATATGATGGTGAATAGCATGTGCACCATTAAACCCATCTCCTGCGCCGGTGCCTCCGCCAATCGTTTCATAATAGCCAAACTGCTCATTGCCAAAAAGAACATTGTTCATTGTACCCTGGCTGCATGCAATTTTATCAAATGGTTTGAGAAGAGTGTCGGTTAATCGCTGACTGATTTCAGTATTACCCCCCACTAAAGCAGGACAAGCAACCGGATTTTCTTCAAATACCGGGTTAAGCAGACATTTCGGAAGGATGATTTTAACCGGATCAAATAAACCATCGTTTAATGGCACATCTTCATCAATTAGCAACCGCAACAGATACATTATAACACTATGAACAATTGCAGGAGTGGCATTCAGGTTGCCGGACTGAACCGGGCCGGTTCCGGTAAAATCAAACGTTATCGACTCTTCTTTGATAGTAATTACAGCGGATAGTGGCGTGCCGTTATCAAGTAATTCCTGAGTACGAAATTCTCCTTTGGGCAGGGATGTAATCATTTCTCTCATCTTTTTTGATGAGTGAAACCTGATATTCTTCATCTGCTTCAGCAACACTCCGGCGCCATGCTGATCTGCCAGTTGCACCATGGCGTTTACACCGTACTGATTAGCAGCAACTGCTGCCCGCAGATCGGCGAGGTTCTCTTTTACATTTCTTGTGGGATAAATTCCTGATGTTAACAGATTCTCAATTTTATCCCACTGCCCTGCTCCCTCAAAAATCAGATGCATTGGCGGTATTACCACCCCCTCTTCTGCAAGATTAACAGCATCCGGTGGCATGGAACCGGGGCTTTTCCCTCCAATTTCTGCATGATGGGCACGATTGGCGGCAAAACCGAGTAACAATTTATCAGCAAAAATTGGAGTGATCACGGTAACATCTGGCAGATGAGATCCGCCAAAAGCAGGATGATTGGTTACCACTACATCACCCGCATTCAATTCCATTGTTTGTAACACAGCCTTCACACATGTACCCATTGCCCCCAAATGAACGGGGATGTGTGGTGCATTAACAATCAAATCTCCCTCTGGGCTTAGCAGAGCACAGGAAAAATCAAGGCGGTCTTTCACATTAACAGACAATGCCGTTCTGCGTAAAATTTCGCCCATCTGTTCGGCAATTGCTGTAAACCTGTTTGTGAACAGTTCAAGCTCAATCGCCTCACCATCTACTTTTTCAGTAGCTGATCTCTGTTCAGCTACTGATGATAGAATAATTGCGCCTGATGGCTTTTTCTCAAACACCCATCCCGGCTCAACAACAATGGTGCTGTACGGATCCATTACAATAGCCGGCCCATCAAAAATCTGGCCTGCTTCTACATCTGCTGCGTGCAGAACTCTGGTTTCTCTTAAGCCTCCATCAAACCACACGTCTTTACGTTTTGAACTATTTCTGATCCGGTTTTCACTTTTGGTATTCATTAGATCAGGCATGGCTGCATCAAGTACAGCAGCAACTCTTATCGATTCCACCTCCACGGAACCCCCTTGCAGCCAGTGCCCAAATTGATTGATGTAGCTTTTTCTGAAGCTTTCGTAAATATCTACACCATCTGAAACATCGATGTCGATACTGTTTTCCTGCCCAAAAAAGCGTAATGATATAATTTTTCTGCTGATTAATAGATCACCATCGTAGCCGGGAAATGATTCGTAAAGCCGCTCTTTCGCAACTTTTGATCGTTCTGAAATCCAACCATCAATTTGATCTTTGCACTCTTTAAGCGACTGCAAGATCTGTTTTGATGAAAACTTTTCCGGCTGTGCCATACCAAGGCCATAGGCGCTGAGCAGACCTGAATAGGGAGGAATCAATACATTTTTAACACCCAAACCGGATGCGATGGCGCAAGCATGCTGGCCGCCCGCGCCACCAAAAGCTGTGAGTGCATAATTCTTGATATCATATCCTTTTTTTACAGAAATTTTTCGAATAGCTTCCGCCATTTTTTCATTCGCAATCGTCAGGAAACCATTCAGGATCTGTTCTCTGTGCTGTTTCTTGCCAAGTGCTTTTTCAATCTGTTGTATGATCTTTTCAAGCTTCTTTTCAGCCGCTGCTACCTCGATGGGTATCTGAAAGTTATCAAGGTCTAACCGGTTCAGAAGAACGTTCACATCAGTTATGGTGAACGGGCCTCCCGCCCCATAGCAAGCCGGGCCGGGGTATGAACCGGCACTCTCGGGGCCAACGCAGAGTTTATGTCCGTCAAAGTAGCAAACTGACCCACCTCCCGCAGCTACAGTTTCAACATTAACGGCCGGAGAAACCAGTTGAGCATCACCAACTTTATGCTTGAACACATAGTCATAGTGGCCTGAATATCGGGCTACATCTGTGCTGGTACCTCCCATATCGAAGGAGATAATCTCATTAAAGCCCTCCTTCTTTGATGCTGATACTGCGCCAACCACACCTCCTGCCGGGCCGCTCAGCAAGCTCTCTTTTGGCTGAAAGCTATCGATTGAACTGAGCCCGCCGGCACTGGTCATCACATGGATGGTTCCTGATGGAACAGCCTTGCGGATGGAGTTCAGATAGCTGTTTAAAACCGGTGACAGATATGCATTCACTACCGTTGTTTCGGCTCGCGGTAAAATTGTTATTGCATCAGACAGCTCCGTAGAGACTGAAATATGATGGAAATCATTTTCCGTTAGTAAACTTTTAAGGGTGATTTCATGAGTTCTGTTTTTTGGGCTGTTCATCAATACAATGGCGGCAGTATCAACCCCACTCTTCCGGGCATTTTTTGCGATTTGTACAGCAGTTTCATTATCCAGCTCATAAATCACGTTTCCATCTGCACCTATTCGTTCCGGCACACCAAATACCTGCCCATAAAGCACTGGTGGTTTTATCACTTCAAGCGCAAACAGATCCCCTCGCTGTTGGTTGCCAATCTTCAGCAGGTCTTCAAATCCTTTTGTAATGAACAACAGCGGCGGGGTACCTTTTCTCTCTAAAAATGCATTTGTACCAAGCGTGGTTGCGAGGCGAAGGTTTATCACCGGCAGTGGCCGGCCGGGAAGTGTTTTTGTGAGCAGCCGTGCAGCAAGGATGGGAGCTTCCTCATCAAAACGCACTTCAAAAGAGGCCGGAAAATTTTCCACGGCTATCTCATCCTGCAATTCAAGGATGTTCTCTTTTGCGTGGTACGAGAGAACAACCGTTGACGTGCTGTTACCGAGTAACAAAAAGTTCAAACCCTTGATGAAATCATCCGGGGCATTCCACTGGCAATCTATCCGGTAGAGCCTCTCACCCAGACGGGCAACCAATTCGCCACGAAGCGAGCTGTTGCTCAGAACTTTTGCGCTATGTAGGTTGCCAGCGGGATCTGTACCGATGCAATCCGTGAAGGTACCACCCGTATCTACCCAGATGTTCCAGGGTTTACCGGGTGCCCTCATTTCGCAGAGGAAATGAGGGGGTTAAACTCTGTACGGATTGTAAGATCAATCATGAAGCTTCAGCTGCGAGAGTCTCCTCAATTACCCGTTTTTGGATATCGTGCGGTACCGGCCCGTAGTCGTAAAATGTTCGGGAGTAGTTGGCACTACCCTGCGTCATCGATTTGAGACGAGTTGTGTACTGATCGAGCTCTTGCAGCGGTACAATCGCTTTAATTTTCTGGATAGAACCTTCTGAGTCCATACCAAGAATCTGGCCACGCCGGGAACTTAAATCACTCATCACATCACCCATATAAACCGATGGGAGTGTAACTTCGATTTCATAAAGCGGCTCCATCAACTGCGGGGATGCCTTCAGAAAACCGTCTTTAAATGCCATTAAACCGGCTGTTTTAAATGCGGCTTCGTTCGAATCAACCGAGTGCATGCTTCCATCATAAACCGATACGCGAATATCACGTGCCCGGCAGCCGCTAAGCGGGCCATTGGCCATTTTATCCATTACGCCTTTCAAAATGGCCGGCATAAACCGGTTATCAATCACTCCGCCAACAATACAGTTCTGAAATACAAGCTTGCCGCCCCATTCCAGGTCAATTTCCTGCACATCACGAACGTTAAGATCATCGCGTTGTGGCATTCCCTCTTCCCACGGCTCAATGGAAATGTAAACCTCAGCATATTGTCCGGCACCACCACTCTGCTTTTTATGCTTATACTGAGAGTTCACTCGTTTTGTAATGGTTTCTCTGTATGGAATTCTTGGTTTGATAAATTCAACATCCAGTTTGAATCTCTCTTTCAGCATGTGAAAAATCACAGCAAGATGTTCTTCACCAAGGCCATGTATAATCGTTTGCTGCAGCTCCTGGCTGTGCTCAATTCTGGCGGATGGATCTTCTTTTTGGATCTGATTGAGTGCACTGCCCAATTTATCTTCCTCTCCCTCTTTCTTCAGTTTAACTGCAACACGCATGGTAGTTGTGGGATAGGTAATTTCTGAGAACTCCATGTTCTTGCTCTTTTCGGTAACCGTATCACCGGGAAGCATATCCTTCAGTTTAACGGCCACAGCAAGATCTCCGGTTTTTACTTCGGGTACTTCAATTCTCTTGCTGCCCTGGTTGATATAAAGTGAGCCCATTCTCAGGCTGTCTGAGGTTCTGCGGCTTTCCAGATCCATGCCCGGTTTGATAGATCCACCGGTAACCTTAAAATAGGTAAGATCACCAACATGGGGTTCTGAGCTTGTTCTGAACACAAAAAATGATGGCGACTGATCTGCACTTGGCTTATACGGATCTCCACTTTTCAAAACCAGTTCACGATCAATTGGTGAGGGAGCCACATTCCCAAGAAATCCGAGAATACGTCCTGTACCCATATTTCTTGAGGCAGATGCACAAAATAGAGGGAAAATATCACGGTTCAGAAGGCTTGTCTGCAAGCCGTCAATCATCTGATATTCATCAAGTTCACCATTTTCAAAATAAAGATCGAGCAGGGCTTCATCATTTTCTGCGATGGTTTCAACCAGTTCGTTATGTAACAGTTCTGCCTGTGCCCGCTGCGATTCGGGAATAGGAAGTTTATCCGGCCGGCCGCCATCTTCAGGGAACTCATACATGGTCATTTTCAGCACATCAATGATAGCGTGAAAATCTTCCCCTTCACTGTAAGGATATTGTACAACAACAACCCCGCGGCCAAATCGCTCTTTGGCCATATCAACGGTATTCTGAAAATTCGATTTATCGCTATCGAGTTTATTTACAACGACCATGGATGGAATACCTTCTCGCTCAGCTGCCTTCCAAAAAGCTTCTGTTCCAACCTCAACACCTGCTTCGCTGTTCAGTACAAACATGGCTGTATCGGCCACGTAAAACGACTCTGACACCTGCCCCCAGAAATCGCTTGAGCCGGGGTTATCCAATAAATTTATTTTAGTACCGCGCCAGTCGAGATGCAGCAGTGCTCCGAAAATGGACTTCTGTTTCTCTTTCTCAATTTCCCAATGGTCAGAAAAGGTGTTTTTTGCTTCAACACTGCCCCTTTTATGCGATGTGCCAGACTCAAAAATCATTGTTTCTGCGAGAGTTGTTTTACCGGATCCCGAGTGCCCCAAAAGAGCTACATTTCTGATTTTTCCTGATTCATATACTTTCATTTACTTCTCCAATCTTAGTTATTTCTATCGTTCCCGTTTCAGCAGGACGTGCTTTTTTTGGTTATCTATTTAAAATGAAAAACCATTAATTAAAATCATAAATTATTTTTAAAAAAATCAGCCTTTACGAGCTTAATATTCAATTTCTACCATTCAATCCATGAAAAAAATTCTGCTTCTTCAAACAGGTGGTACAATAGCCATGCAACCGAACTCTGACGGCGCCCAGATCAATACAGATAAATGGCTGACTACGCTCTACAAAGAGATGCCGGAACTTCGCCAGATCGCAAATATTGACGTTGAAAGTCTTTTTTATGAAGACAGTTCAGACGTAAACCAAACGCACTGGAAACAGCTTGCTGAAGAGATCTACAATAAACGTAGTAACTTCGATGGAATAGTAGTTCTCCATGGCACCGATACCATGGCATACACGGCCTCAGCTCTATCATTCGCACTGCAAAACCTGAACATTCCGGTAATTTTCACCGGCAGCCAGGTGCCTATGAGCAATATCCGAAGTGATGCACGCCGAAACCTGGTGAACGCCGTTGAAATGGCAACCCATCCCATCAAAGAAATTGCCATCTGTTTTAATGATTACCTGTTCAGAGGCAACCGTAGTACCAAAATGAGCATTGGTGATTTCGACGCATTTTCATCGCCTAACTTCCAGCCTCTTGCACAGATAGGGATTAAAATTGATTTTTCGAAATATGTGAGAAGAGACGTTGCCGAAGAAACTACCTGTTCCCCCCTGTTTGATGATGCTGTGCATGTGATCAAAGTGTTTCCGAACCTGAACCCCGAAATGCTCGATTGCATTAACCTCGAGAGAACCAAAGCCGTTATTTTTGAAGCCTTCGGAATTGGCAATATTCCTATCAAGGGAAAGTACAACCTGTTGCCTTTTGTGGAAAAGTGCAGAGATTGGAATTGCCATGTGGTTATCAATTCTCAGGCGCCGTATGATGCTGTAGATCTTTCACAGTACAGAAGCGGACGTGAGCTTCAAAAACTCGGCGGGCTCAGCGGCGGAGAGATGACAATGGAAGCAACCATCACCAAAACCATGTATCTGCTTGGCCACAAGCTTGATGATGCCGGTTTCAGGGAGCAGTTCATGAAAAATATTTCGGGTGAACGCACAGAAATTTGATTTGCAGATATGGCCATCAAATCGCAACTTCTCAGAAAACCGTGAACCAAGGAGAGTGATATGCTTTTTGTATTTGATGTAGAAACCATCCCAGATTTTGAATTTATCCGAACTGTTCTTGCAGACCACGAAAGCAGTGAAGACGATCTGTTGGCGAAAGCAAGCGAAGAGCTGGCAAGAAATGCTTCCGGATTTTTACCGCCTATGTATCACAAAATGGTTTCGTGGGTTGGCCTTTGGGTAGAAAATACAGGAAAACCGGTGCATAAAGCGGGCTGGAACGGAGAAAATGAAAGAGAGGGCCTCATCAAACTGTTCGATGCCCTGCTTACCTACAAAGACTTTGGCCTGATTCATCACAATGGCCGTGGATTTGATCTGCCCCTGCTCACTTACCGGGCAATGAAACATGATTTACAAATGCCGCTCCGCCTGAATCATTACGATATTCGTTACCGGTTTAGCAAGGTGAATACCGATTTAATGGATGAGTTCAGTAACTACGGTGCGAGTTCTTACCCTAAATTAAAACACCTCGGTATTTTGATTGATATCCCCTTCAAACAAACTGCCGAAGGTAACGAAGTGCTCGCCATGTTTCGCGATGGCAAACTTGACGAAATAGAGCACTACTGCTACGAAGATGTAATGGCTACCTACATCGTTTGGCTAAAACTGAAATATACCGTTGGTGATATTTCAGAAGAGATTTTTAAAAACCTGAATGAACGGGCTGTTAATAAACTCAAAGAAATACAGGCCTCTTCTCAGTAAATTAATATATCTTTGCTATCTAAAAAGCTATTGAGGCTAAAGTTTTAATCTTAGTATAAGATAAATTTATCTTAAACTATAAAATTAGAGGTTTGAAACAAACTATTCACATATCGCTTGCTATACTCATGCTTTTGTCTGTATCAGAGATCAGTAAGGTTGCAATGCTGGGATATGTACTGGTAATCGATTTTCAGAAGGCTTCCCATTTTTGTACCTGTATAGATTGCTGTACCACAACTGCAAAAGATGACGACCCAAATATGTGTATAGTGGATTTTGGTGATGAAAAGAGTAACAATACCACCGAACAAAATTCAAATCGCAATAAACCATCCGTTTGCAGCTGCAGTACTGATACTGAGACGCAATCGCCGGTGGCAATGATCAATACACTTGATAAAGCGGCAATGCTAAATCCGTCTCTCTATCTTCTTCCCATTCGAACTGACTCAAAAATTTTAGTGCAAAATAGTACCCCCATCGAACCTGATTTAGACGACATCTTCCGCCCTCCCAAAGTATAGTTCACCACTCTACCATCCGCTGCTGCCGGAAACAGAGCAGCAAAACTATACCAAAAAAATTAAGATATGAACTATGTCAATTTTTCAAAAAATTGCCATGCTGCTCTCACTTTGTTTTGTGAGTGCGGGAATGGTACAAACGGTAACTGCATACTCTGATGATGCAGACAGTATGATAGAAATCAGCGGGATTATTCAGGCTGATGATACAAACGGACCGATAATGGGCGCACATGTGGGGCTTCAAAATGCTAACATGGTAACCATAACGGATGTGAATGGAAGCTTTACATTTTTGGTTGATTCAAACGATGAACAATTTTCCATTCGAGTTACTCATATCGGGTATCGTCCTGTTTCTGTAACTGTTGACAGATCTGGACTGAATGAACTAATTACCATTTCAATGAGCCCTGCTCCTGAAATGATGAGCCCTATAACGGTAATTTCTAACCGGCCGGTGCAATCACCCTCTTCAAGAATGGATGCTGTACAGGGCACATTTCTGCCCGTTGATTCCGGTGCTTTTTTGCGTAATGCGGGTAATGCGTCAGGAATCCGGAGAGGCGGGTTTGGAATAGATCCCGTACTACGCGGCTTAAGCGGAAGCCGCCTAAATATTCGGGTTGATGGATTAACAACCACGGCAGCAGCCTGCCCCAACCGGATGGATCCACCCACGTCTCACATTCGCCTTTCCGATATTGAACGGGTAGAGATTCATCGCGGTCCACATGCCCTTCAATACGGGCCATCTTTTGGTGGTACGGTAAACTTTATTCGATTACAGCCACAAGAATATACCTCATTTGAAGTTAATGGAGATTTTAGAGCCGGATACGAAACCAATACAGGCCATCAAAAAACTGATATGCGAATCATGGGTGGTTCAACAAACTGGGACTTTATGGTTACAAGCGGGTATTCTTCAACGGATGATTATACCAGTGGTTCAGGTGAAAGTGTGAAAGCAGGTTTCCGTTCTTTTGATGCCGGTGCCGAAATAGGCTACAGGGTCACTGACTCTCAGCGAATTTATGGCGGCTTCTCTCAGTCGGTAATCAGGGATGCAGATTTCCCTGCACTTGGAATGGATATGGCCGTAGATGATACCTATAAAGCCAAAGCCGGCTATAAATGGATTCCACTCAATCCAAACTCGCTACGGTCAATAGAATTTAATGGCTACTGGAGCCTGGTTGATCATGAAATGAACAATCACAACCGCGCAGATATGTTCTCCATGCGGGATGCTGTGGCTCTTGCTGAAACGAAAACATTTGGGATCCACTCAAAGATAAACGGCCTGTTCAACACCGGTACATGGACTGTTGCCGCCGGTTTAGATCAGCAGGATGTATCAGGCACTCGTTTTGTAACAGTGAAAATGGGCCCCCAAATGGGTAATCAAATGACCTACAATCTATGGCAGGACGCATCAATCACAAACCTGGGAATTTTTGCAGGTACCGAGCATTTCATAGACAGTTATACACTAACATTTGGTGCCAGAGCAGATTATAATGTTGCCACAGCGAATGATCCCGCACCGAGGTTTGCCGGCAGCGATGTAGACTCGAACCATTTCAACATAAGTTTGAGCGGTGGTGTAACCAAAGTAATCAGCCGTTGGCAGACTATAGGGCTGTTTTTAGGCCGCGGAGTTCGAAGCCCTGATATTACCGAGCGCTATATAAATTTCCTCACAATTGGCAGGGATGGTTTTGAGTATGCAGGAAATCCGGCACTTAAGCCTGAAGCCAATAACCAGGCTGACCTAATCTGGCAGGCAGAAACAGACAGATTCAGATTCAGTACAAATCTCTTTGCTTCTTACATCACAAACTATATCTCTGCTGAAGTGTTGACTGATACTGAACCGGTGAGTGCTGCACCGGGGGTACGATTGTTTTCCAATCGTGGCAATGCATTATTCACCGGTTTTGAATGGAGTGCCTCCACAAACTTGTGGAACCGGTGGTTTGCGCAGTGGGATGCCTCATACACACGAGCAGAATATTTGGATACGAATACAGCGGTGGCAGAAATACCGCCATTTGAAACCTCTCTCACATTTGGGGGAATGTCATTTTCTGACAAACTATCTCATGAATTATCTGTAAAACGTGTATTCCCTCAATCCCGATTCGATGAACTATTTGGTGAGAGCCGAACACCAGGTTTCTGGCTTGTTGATGCTTCACTCAGATCCGAAATCTTTAGCGGATTGATCATTTCAGGAGGGGTTAAAAACCTTCTGAATGAATCGTACTACGAGCATTTAAACCGACGAACCAACCCATCATCAGGGGTTACAAGTGAGTTTCTTCCTGAGCCGGGCAGAAGAGTTTTTCTGGAGTTAACCGTAAATTTTTAATGAACTTGAATTCACAAAAAATAAAAAGTCGTCAGTTAGTGTGCAGTCCCGATTCAGTTTATCGGATAGAAATCGAAAACATTGTATTTCGTTTACATTCTTCCTGAGAAACATCGGGATTGCGCTCGATACGACCTAACTAATTATTTTTTCCATATAACGAATTCAGGAAAAATTCTCCACTCATTGCGGGTCCGAAATCCGCAATGAGTTTTTATCTCTTTTTGGTAAACAGGCCTACAATAACTACAAAAACTACAGACCCAATGATTGACCAGATGATTGGAAAGGTATTTCCGCCAATAGGGACATCAAAAAGCTCAGGCAGGCCAAGTTGATTGCTCATCCATGTGCCGAGCAGGGCACCGATAAATCCTACAACAATAGAGATCACACAACCGCCGCGGGAATATCCCGCAATGGCCTGGCCTATAGATCCGCAAACACCGGCAATCAGAAGTAACAGTAAAAGTTCAAAAAATGTCATGATAAGCAGCTTACATTAGCAGGTTTTTTTTCAACAAAATAGTAAATCTGATTTAATCTCCCATCACAACACCTTCGCGCCGGGGATCGGCACCCCCAAAAAAGCCATCCTCTGTTCGCTTAATGGCCTGGAGCCCACTTGTGAGCGCCCGAACATTCACCTCATGCCCCATCGCTTCAAGTGCTTCAATAATACTATCGGGGAAATAGCCCTCCTCAAGTACTGACGGTCCGTTGAAATTTGCAAAGTTTGGCAAATCGATAGCCTCCTGAGCATTCAACCCCCAATCGAGCATTCCAATAAGTGCTTTTGCGGTATAATGAATAATTGCCGCACCACCCGGAGATCCCAGCGAGGCTACAAACTCACCCGTTTCCCTGTCGAAAACAAGTGTTGGGCTCATGCTTGATCGCGGCCTTTTTCCCGGTTCCACCCTGTTTGCGATTGGATTTCCGGCATCATCATAAGGAGCCAAAGAAAAATCGGTAAGTTCATTATTTAACAGGAAACCTCCGGGCAAGCCGGTTCCGCCATCACTCATAATACGGCTCCCGAATCCACTTTCAATGGTAGTAGTCATCGATACTGCGTTACCGTCGCGATCTACAATACTGATGTGGCTCGTTCCTGACTCAGGCTGCTGAATCTGTACACCAAAGGAGGAATAAAAGTCCCTTGGATTTCCCGGCTCTGCAGTGCCCATACTCACATCTGAAACCAAAGATGCCCTTTCCGATAAATAATCATTCTTCAGCATGGATTGCCAGTCGCCGGCAGGTGCTTCCACAAAAAGCGGATCTCCTATGTATTGATTGCGATCGGCGAAAGCCAACTTAGAAGCCTCCATAAATTGATGCAACCACTCAGCTGAAGGGATTGAATCAACCAGTGCCTCTTCTACGGGGTCAAGTTCATCAAGAATGCCAAGAATTTGCATAATGGCTATATGCCCGGATGATGGAGGCGGAAAGCCACAGATTTCATATTCTCTCCAATCATTGCACATTACTTCGGTTCGCAGGTCAAGAGCCGGATAAGCGGCAATATCAGCTTCTGTGATTACACCGGGGCGTTCGTGTGATGTAACCCTCTTCACAATATCCTCGGCAACAGACCCCTCATAAAATGCAGAGATACCCCGGCTTGCCACATTTCTCAAAATTTCGGCATAGGCAGGAGTTTTCAGAATGGTTCCCGGTGCAAGAGCATTTCCTTCCTCATCATAGAAATATTCTCGTGCTACCGGATCATTTTTCAGTGCTTCATCACTATCGAGCAGACTATGAAGTCTCGGGCTGATTTTAAATCCATCTTCGGCAAGCAGGATAGCCGGGGTAAAAAGATCTTCCCAGGGGAGTACACCATGGTTTTCATAAACCGTTTTCAATAATGCCAAAGTGCCGGGCACCCCAACAGAGAGACCGCTTCTTACGGCACTGGCAAACGGGAGTGGATCGGCATTTTCATCAAGAAAGTGATTTTCATCAGCTGCTGCGGGTGCGGTTTCGCGTCCGTTATATGCGTGAATTTCTTCCCCATCCCACGCAAGAATAAATGCCCCTCCTCCAATTCCGCTAGACTGCGGCTCAACCAGCGAGAGCACAAGCTGTACGGCGATAGCGGCATCAATAGCAGATCCACCCGCCCTTATAATTTGATATCCGGCATCCGTAGCAAGCGGATTGGCGGCGGCAACGGCAAACTCGCTTGTTGCCCAGCCCGGTTTAGGGGTAAATCCTGTTGGCAGTTCAGGCTGCTCGGGAATGGTGTACGTTAACCCTGCATCCATTTCCGGCTGATCGCACCCTGAGATGATCAAAAATGGAAGAAATAGAAGAGACAAAATGAAACCCTTCAGTGCGTTGCTGCTTTGGTAATTCATCATAAAAAAAGGAGGTTAAGAAAGGTTAATCCTGTGAAGAAGATAAAATGAGGCAATTATCATTGATGCACAAATTGAAATTGATTTAGTCTGATATCATTGTACCCAACGGTTCTTCCGGGCTAAATGCTTCAAATGGATACTCATCAGGTGTAATCAATACTCCGGTTGTCTGTTTGAAGGGGTTTGATGATGATGCATTAAACGTTGCTTCAGCAAACCAGGCAGTGAATCCTGAACCGGGTATGTCAAGATCGATAGTCACCCTTCCGTTTTCGGGGATCTCCAGTTCCTGAGACATCCATATTCTATCAATCACATAGAGCCGAAAATCACGGGCTTCGGGGTTGTGGGCATTCCATAAAAGCAGCTGATCAGGAAGGTTTTCTGGATCAAGCTGAATTTCAAAACCATTTCCGGCCGTACTCCATTGAAATTGGGAAATCTCTTCTCTGTTTAAGATGGAATAATGAAATGCCGCGATGCTGTAGCCGATATCGGTATCGCTGGTTGAATGCCCGCTGTTTGGAACATAGCGTAAATAGTTATCGCCTTGCAGATCGTGCCAATAAAATTGCCAGGAATCGGGCAGGAAAAATTCATCACTCGCTGCATTTACAATAAATTTGGGCATTCTTAGCCGATCCAGGTAGGAATAGGGATCTACAAGCTCGAGCATCCGGGCAAATTCGGCAGAGTACATCCAGTCCATAATCCGCTCATTCTCATATTCACGTATAGCGGGCGACCACTCTCCTAACGATTGCCAGTGATGTTGAAATGACGGTATAACATTTAGAAGATCAATTACAACCGGTGTGATGGCTATCACCCTTTCATCAAAAATAGCGGTTGTCCAGGTTGTCCAGCCTCGTTTTGATGCACCTCCCACAACGTAATTTTCCACCACATGTGAATACTCTTTGTAGATGAAGTCTGTTATCGTATCCATCGCACGTACAGCGGCGGTTGTCATTGGGAAGCGTGCAAGCCACTCTGCGTCTTCATCAAGAGCTCCGCCCTCCATAAATTTCCGCCATCCATAGGCGATCAAATCATCTTCATATCGCTGTTCAAGACGGCCATCATTGAAAAAGGTAACCGGCTGGAACGGTACATTGTGCAGATCAGCGGTGATGGAATTGGTAGTTAAAGCAGCGTGCAACAGCATGGGATTTACGGATTCGGGCATTTCGGTATAATTTGTTCCGCCCCCTATCCATAAAAAACCTGCTTCGTGATTCACCTCATCAGGTACTACAATCGTGAGCCAGTGCCACCACTTCGTTTCATTTACAATATCTTCAGTGAGCCACTCCTGTGATACCATCCGGATCACATAAGCGGTGTATCCATCACCTTCAATAGTGTTGGAAAGTTCGTACTCAAAAACCGGATCAACTTCGGCCAGGTAGGCTTCAAAAGGGTGAATTTCTACAGTTTCTGTTTTACAGGAAAAGAGAAAAAACAGGGCAAAAACTAAAAGGGTATGGTAGTATCTCATTTGTAAGCAGCTGGTTAAGAATGTTTGCAACTGCATATATACAAATGATCATTCAAATAGACAATGAAATAAATCACTCGGGTATCATCATTAAAAATAGTTGACGTTTATCATAAACCCGAAGAGTGATGAAAACGTAAACCCAACGTTCATTAAGAAACGCCAACGGTTGTACGAATCATAAGAATGGACTTAAGAAACTTTGCCATCTTTGTGAGCTTTGCAGTAATAAAAACGTCGATTTTAAGAATCACATCCAGGGCAGGCTTTCTAAATCCACATTTCCACCGGTTATAATGATACCAACCTTCATCCCTTTAACTTGAATTTTCCTTTCCATCAAAGCTGCAACAGGTACCGCACAGGATGGCTCAATGATGATTTTCATCCTCTCCCATGTATTTTTCATCTCGCGGACGATGGATGTTTCAGAAACCGTAACAAGATCGTCAATGTGGGTCTGGATTATCCGGAAAGTCAGCTCGCCAAGCGAGGTACGCAGGCCATCAGCAATCGTGTCGGTTCGGAGAACTGGCTCGATTTTTCCCGATTGTAGCGATCGATATGCATCATCAGCCAGTTCCGGCTCTGCACCAAAAACCCTGATACCCGGTTTCATGGCTTTTGCTGCAATCAATGTTCCACTCATCAATCCTCCGCCTCCAACCGGAGCAATGATAGCATCCAGTTCCGGAACTTCTTCAAGCAGCTCTTTTGCGGCCGTACCCTGTCCTGCTATCACATCGGGGTAGTTATAAGGGTGGATAAATGTTGCACCGGTTTCATGAACTATCTGTTGAGCTGTCTCTTCGCGTGCGTCTATGGTTGATTCACAAAAAACGATCTCAGCTCCGTAGCCTTTTACTGCCGCCACCTTAACATTTGGTGCATTTTCCGGCATTACGATGGTAGCTTTGTATCCATTCAGTTTTGCTGCAAGCGCCACAGCCTGCGCATGGTTACCGGATGAGTGTGTAACAATACCCTTCTTCCCTTCAGATACCGGCAGTTTGCTGATGGCGTTACAAGCACCTCGGAATTTGAATGCCCCGACTTTTTGGAAGTTTTCGCACTTAAAAAAAAGCTCCGCGCCGGTTTGATCATTAAACCATGCAGATTGCAGAACAGGCGTACGCGTTGTAAATGATTTAATACGTTCTGCCGCCTCAATAATACTGGTGAAGGTTGGTATTGATTGCATAGCTTTATTTTTTATCACTATAGACTGCACTCCTCACTTTAACTCAGAAGAAATTAAGATTTAGAGGGTTAATATAATTTTAATATTGACTAAGGTTTATCAGTAACTCATTACGGATTTAGAAGATTTTTCAAATTCAACAACTTCTGCAAGGCTCAGATAGACAAATAATCGGATCCTGATGAGTTCGAATCTGTTTATTTTTTATAGAGTGGAATAAAAAATCCCGTAAGCTTTCGCTACGGGATTTTTAATGATAAACCTATCTACACAAATCAGGCAACTGCTTCCTCATCTGATATATACTCAGAGACCTCAGCAGCTTCAGTAATTACATCAAAGAGTTGAGTGTTTTTAACGAAACCGTTCAGCGCTTCGCTGCCGGGGCCAAAGGATGCAAGTTCCACATAATCAGCAGTGTGAGAACCACCTACCCAATTCACGTGGCAGTGGTTAGCTAATAACTGTCCCATTACAGCAGAGGTGCTGTTCATTCTGCTGTATGCAGCCCGAAACTCTCCACGTTCTGCCAGCCTGTACATTTCAGCTTCTTCTCTGCTAAATTTGTAACCGGTTGCGTATTCTACACGTTCTTGAATTTCACTGATGCTGCTGTCGGCGTTTAGCCCTCTTCTTACCCAGTTGGCTGTTTGCCGAAAATCGGCAATTGAATCGAAGTATTCATCCGGAGAACTGTTATGACCGGGATTTGCATTTCCATGATCGGTTGTAATAATCACCAGGGTATCATCCCGATTGGCAGCAAATTCCATCGCTACAGCAATGGCATCATCAAAAGCAATCTGATCAAAGATTAACCCCCCAACGTCATTGCTGTGTGCGGCATGATCAACCCTTCCTCCTTCAACCTGCAGAATAAATCCATTTGAGCTTTGAGACAGATTGTTGATGGCCAGGTCTGTCATCTCTGCGAGCGTTGGTATAGTTGTAAGCAGCTCATCAGAATTGAGGTGATCGAGCGTGTACGGTAAATGGCCGTTTGTAAAAACACCAAGAATGTGAGACTCCTGTGCACCTGTAAGCAGTTCGCTCTTGGTTTTTGCTACGTGATATCCCGCTGTCTGAAAATCACTGTAAAGATCAAGTTCATCACTTCTTCGTTCAGCATCAAAATGCTGATTACCACCTCCAAGCAGAATATCAACTTTACGATCATAATATTGTGCGGCAATTTCTTCGCCCATGCCACGGCTTTCAACATTTACTGTAAAACCGGCAGGTGTAGCATGTGTAATTTCAGTGGTAGTTACAAGGCCTGTACGTTTGCCTGCATCTCTAAAGATTGGCAAAAGAGGTTTATGATGGGTGCCGTCCGGGCCAATGTTTAGCGAACCATTATTTACCCGATGGCCACCGCCCCATGATGCAGAAGCAGCAGCTGAATCTGTCACAATTCTATCAGCGGATGCCATATCCATCAGACCGCGCCTGAGGGCATTTTCTTCGAGCAGCCTGATCCAGTTAGATGGGCGACCCTCCTTCCGGCGGAGATAGGTATCTGCCATCTGAAGGGTACCGGCACTCATTCCGTCACTCACCATAAAAATTACGTTCCTGGTTTTACCTCTGTTTTGAATGGCACTGCAGCCGCCCGCCAGGGCTATGCCGGATCCAAGTAAAAATGTTGAAAGTGCTCCGGTTTTGAGAAAATCGCGTCGGGTTGGTTGGCTCATGATAGGTATATATTTACTAAAATTGGGTTACTATTGAGCTTAGAAAATAGCATTACAAGGATAAATGAAATGTTAAAGTTTTGTTATTGTTTTGATATCTCAGTTCAAGCATCATTGTTTAAGGAATCTGATTTTCTTAACAACTATTGCCTAAAACATGAATTACTCATTCCATAAATTCGGGATATGTTCATACCCACGAGCCCGTTCAACAACATGCTCAAACGGTTCAATTTCACCTGCAT
>REDS01000214.1 GCA_007693395.1 Balneolaceae bacterium
AAAAATGGGGATGGTACATAAACCTGAAAAAGAGAAAACATCAAAAACCCCTGCCAGACTGGATGCTCAAAACCATGAGTTTTAACAGGGTTAAAGGGTAGAGTTAAAGTCTTGAGTCTTGAGTCTTGAGTCTTGAGTCTTGAAAAAATAATCAAAACTGTATTTACCATAACATACAATCATGACAGAAAAGAAAATAAATGTACTTGTAGTGGGGTGCGGAAATATGGGAACATCACATGCCCGTGCCTACCATAAACTGGACGACTTTAACATTATAGGGCTTGTGGATCGCGGCTCTAAAAGCAGTGAACGCCTTGCCAAAGAAGTTGGTGAACCTGCTACTTTCAGCAACTATGAAGAAGCGCTGGCTTCCACAAAACCGGATGCTGTCTGTATATGCACATATCCAGGCACACACGCTGAATTTTCCATCAAAGCACTGGAAGCGGGTGCACATGTTTTTGTTGAAAAGCCCATCGCTGAAACCGTGGAAGATGCTGAAGCGATTGTAGCAGCTGCTGAAAAAGCCGGTAAGAAAGTGGTTGTTGGCTATATTTTACGCCATCATCCCGGCTGGAAAAAATTCATTGAACACGCGCAACAACTGGGCAAACCACTGGTAATGCGAATGAACCTGAATCAGCAGAGTGATGGTGAAGAGTGGGGCGTTCATAAAAATATTATGGAGGCGATGTCGCCCATCGTGGACTGTGGCGTTCACTATGTAGATGTGATGTGCCAAATGACCAAAGCCACACCGATCAGCGTTCATGCCATTGGCGCAAGACTTTCTGATGAAATTGATCCTAATCAGTACAACTATGGTCAGCTTCAGGTTCGCTTTGATGACGGCTCAGTTGGGTGGTACGAATCAGGCTGGGGACCCATGATCAGTGAACAGGCTTACTTCGTAAAGGATATTATGGGGCCAAAAGGAAGTGTGAGTATCCGCAAAAACACTTTTGATCTGCCAAGAGGCTCATCCGCTGATATTGGTGAACACACCACGGTAAAACAGTTTCACCTGCACTCATCCGAGGTCAACGAAGATGGCAAGCTGGTTAAAGATGACCAGATACTTGATGCGCCGGAACAACCCGATCACGATGAACTTTGTCTGTTTGAGCAAGAGTATTTCCTGAAAGCCATTAAGGATGATTTGGATGTTTCTGATCACCTTCGGGAAGTGGTACACACCCTCCAGATTGTTTTGGCCAGTGATGAATCCGTGAAAACAGGGAAATCGGTCGAACTGAAGTAGACATCTTAGTAAAGAAATCCAAATAGCCAGAGGGGAATTCTCCGTCCTCTCCCCTCTTCTATTTTATCAGCTGCAATATACGCGTTCGGTACACCGCGAATCTGTTCATCGGTTTTCGAAGGGCCACCTACTTCGAATGTCCATGTTTTATCCACCAGAAAATCAGCAAAACGGGATGTAGTTACAGAATACTTCACCTGTAATTGATTGTAGAAAAAGGTCTCGCGAAGATTGCCTGTTGATGGACCTTCATCAGAAAACAAATACAGCAGGTTTGGGTTATGTAAATATATTTTTTCGGGTTTCTGTAAATAGCTTACGCCCTGAGTATGGCTGCGAAGTAACGCCAATACACTTGCACGTTCAAGTAAATCCAATAATCTTAGTATTGTATTGCGTGGAATGTCTAACTTTTTGGATAGTTTCGAAATATTAGGCACAAAAGGAACTGACTGACTTAGTACATAAATCAGCTTTTTCATATTCCGAACTGTAGCTGCATTAAGATCTTCATATAGAGTAATATCCACATCCAGCACCAGATTTGTGGACTCCCTTAGTTTTTGATGGTAAGACCGCAAACCTTCTTTAAAAAAGGGATAGTAACCCAAACGATTATATTCCTGAAAGGCTTTTAGTACATCTATTCTGTCCGATATTTGATTTGCAAGCGCCTGGTGTTCTTTAATTATATCTTCCAATGATAATGATTGAATTTCCAATCCTTTATGCAAGTAAATGAATTCCCTAAATGAAAGCCCCGGCAAAGTATAAACAGCAGCGCGGCGAGAGAGGTCTTCCCTGCCTTTTCTCAATTCAAGAATTGAAGATCCGGTGACAATTAATTGTATATCAGGATAATTGTCATACGCATTCTTAAGATCTCTTGCCCATGACTGATATCTATGAACTTCGTCCAGATAAAAAGAGCGAAACCCTTCATCATACAATTTTTCAATTTCAGTGATAAGACGATTTGCTTCAAAATAGATATCATCCAAACTAAGATATACACCGCTTTTTACCTGCTTCATTCGTTGTAATAACAGGGTGGTTTTACCGGCACCACGCTGACCCAGAATCAAGATAAAACGCTCTTTCCAATCGATTTCATCAATCAAAAATCGTTTAAATACTAAAGAAACCGCAGCGGACTTCTTATTTGAAAAATCAATCAGCTTGTTCATTTTTTTGCTTTTTCAATTTAACAAATTTCAATTTTGTTAAATGAATATAGCAATTTTATTGTTTGTTAAATAGAAAAAGCATTTCTCATTAGGTTTCAATCTACCGAATCGGGAAAAAACAGGATGCTAAAACGATCAATCAGTAAATACCCCGTGCTTCAGCGATGGCAGTTTTCTGCGAACATCCGTCATTAGTGAAGTATCAATCTCCGCTATGACCATTCCAGGTTCCGTTCCGGCATCAGCCAAAATGGTGCCCCATGGATCGATAATCATGGAATGTCCGTACGTTTCTCTCTTTCTGCCATGTTTGCCTGTCTGAGCCGGTGCAATCACAAAAGCACTGTTTTCAATTGCACGAGCCCTTAAAAGCACCTCCCAATGAGCCCGGCCGGTGGGCTTTGTAAATGCTGCAGGTACACACAGCAGATCACTCCCCATAGAAGCTAGTTTTCTGTACAGTTCAGGAAAGCGGATATCATAGCAGATGGAAAGCCCTGCAGTAATCTCCGGGTCTTTTAATTTCACACTTACCACCTCTTTACCCGACTTCACCATATCCGACTCTTTGTAGCTCTCTTTTGATGATAGCTCCACATCAAACAGATGAATTTTATCATATTGTGCTGAAATTTCTCTGTCCGGTTCCACTATAATAGCCCGATTATACACTTTCCCTTCACCGGCAGGCACGGGATAACCACCGCCCATAATAGTCACATTAAACTCTTTTGCCCAGGCTTTGAGACGTGCCTCAACTCTTTCAGCTATATTTTCAGCCTGTTTAATGCGCTCTTTTTCGTTGCCCATAAAAGCAAAATTTTCAGGCAAACCGATGAACCGGGCACCACTATTTGCTGTACGTTCTATTTGCCTGTATATATCCTGTAAATTTTTATCAAGATCGGGCTGGCTGTTTAGTTGTATGACTGCGGCTTTAAATATTGGCATAATCTGATATCACTTCTATGAATTATAAACAACTCGCGGCAAGATGGTTCATTTTCTGCTCACCTTCTGCCGATCCGGCAATACTTCTCCAATATTCCAGAGACTCATTCAAAAGTGATCGCCCATCATCCAGACTGCCCGTTTCACATCGAATACCACCCAAAACAGCATTGGCTTGCGCAATGTGCGGGCTGTCATTTTCATGGCCTATTCCCCTCAAAAAAGAGAGTGATTCTTCCGCTTGCTCTTCTGCCCTTCTCAGATCACCTTGCAATACAAACAGCCGGGCTTTTAACATCTTTTCAATCGCAGGTCTGGTATCTGCCGCTGCCAACCCACTAACGATCTCTTTATATTCATTGAGATATTCTGCAGCTATTTCAGCATTACCTGCATCAATCTCAACTGATGCCCCTGCAAGCAGAAGATGCGACCAGATGAGAACATCACCGGTATCACGGGCCCTATCGAGCTGCTGGCTCAGGTTCAATTCCATATCCGGCAGAATCCCGGGATGATTCATTTGCATTCGCAATCGCTGCATCTCCAGAACATTCATGGTTCTGGGCGGGATCATATCGGGTATATGTT
>REDS01000137.1 GCA_007693395.1 Balneolaceae bacterium
GCTTACAAGATACAAAAAACCAAAATTATTGAGAAATAAAACCATAATTTAAATGAGGTTTTTCAAAGCCCCCTAGTAAACATTTTCAAAAATCACCTACACACTTTATAGGGCATTCAGCGAAATCATCTTCAATACAGAATGTGTAAATTATTTTGATAGCAAAATTGAATCCTATCCTTCGATTAAATAATACAATATACGCCTGAGTATTTTGTTTTAGATTGGATTATTAAATTATAATTTATTATATATTGACAACTGTAAATAAAGTTATAAAGGGTACAGATATTTTGGGTCTGACCGGAAAAAAAGGAAAGAGCCATTATTTTAATTTTTAACATACGTCGAGCCATTGAGATCCTTCACTTCTGATAGCGAACTATCTGTTGAAAAATTTAAGCAGCTGCAGGAAGAGAATGTTCGCCTCAGACGAGCTGTTGACGAACTCGCCATTTTGAATGATCTGGCACTTGCTATTGGCGGTAGCCTGGATAGTGAAAAAATTATGCGTTCCATTATTGGTAAATCCATACGCGCTTTAGGAGCCGAACAGGGAGATATTACATTGATTGATGTGAATCATGCCAATCCCACGCAAACTCTTGTCAGAAGTATGATCAGCACAAGCGAACACTCTCCTCTGCATCTAAATCAGAATTTGCTGGGGTGGATGCAGATCAACAAAAAACCTTTAATGATCAATGAACCGGGAAATGATGAAAGGTTCAAAAATGTGAAATGGGACAGTACCATTAAGTCGGTTTTGAGTGCACCATTGATGGCACGTTCAAAACTGATAGGTATTCTATCCATTTATAATAAGAGGAACGATTCGGATTCGGTTTTCTCTGAGTCTGATCAGAGATTACTTGCGATTATCGCAGCGCAATCGGCACAGGTTGTTGAGAATGCAAGGTTGTACGAAGAAGAGGAAGCATACCGGTTTATGCGCAGAGAGCTTGAACTTGCATCATCCATCCAGAAAAAAATGCTTCCGGAGAAGCCGCCCGTTATTCAGGGATATTCTGTGTCAGGAAAAAATATAACTGCGCAGGAGGTTGGCGGTGATTATTTCGACTATATAAAGCTGGATGAAAACCGGTGGGCATTTTGTCTGGGCGATATCAGTGGCAAGGGGCTTCCTGCCTCACTGCTAATGACCAACCTTCAGGCTATTTTACGTGGTCAGGCATTTCATCTCATAAAACCCGGCGAAATTCTGAAACACGCGAACAGTCAGCTCTATCAGAGCACCAGTTCCGAAAAGTTTGCCACCTTGTTCATAGCCATACTTGATACGAGCAGCAATGAAATAAGCTACTCAAGTGCCGGGCACGACTATCCTTTTTTAATGCGTAAAAACGGTACGTTCGAAAGATTACAAACAGGCGGACTGCCGCTTGGCATGATGGAAGGCATGGAGTACGAAGAAGAAAGGTTTACACTTGATGAAGGCGAATTTCTGTTTGTGTTCTCAGACGGCGTGACGGATGCCACCAATAATCAGGAAGAGATGTTTGGAGAGGAGAGGCTGAAGCAACTGTTGATAGATTTTCTGCAAAGCGAAGATTTGTCTGATTCCCTCATTGAAACCGTTGTTGGCAGCTGCCTGAAGCACTGTGGTAATGCAAAACTTTTTGATGATCTTACAGCACTCGCTATAAAGCGGGTAAACAACTAAACCGGAGGTTTGGCGATGTATCTAAGAATGGTAGAGGCAACCGTTAAAAAAAAAGGTGAATATTTACTGGGAGAGGTGTACGCAGAAAAAATCTTAACAGCCCTTGAAAAAATACCAGGGTGTATTTTTGCGGGATTACTTCATAGCCGGGATCACGAGTTCAAGTATATTTCATTAACTCTTTGGCAATCGGAAAAAGATGCAGAGATCTATGAGGCATCCGGCAGCTATCAGAAGAACCTTGAAGCAGTTAAGTATCTGCTTGAAGAGAAAAGCGAATGGAAGATTCAACTGTCTGATGACAACATGGTTGAGTACAAAGAGATACCAGTTGAGCCAAGTGTAAAGGTATTTTTGGCTGCAGAAAATACAGAGCCTCTTCCGAATGAAATATCCAGCCAAAGTAATATTCTTCGGATTTTGTCTCTAAAAATAAAAGATGGATTTAAAGAGGAGTTCAGCACTATTTATAACAAAGAAATATTACCGGAATTGAAGAAAATACCCGGGTGCCAATATGCATTTTTACTCGATAACTCTGCAAATGATGGTGAAATGATTTCCCTATCCATATGGCGAGACTTACACGCTGTAGAGAAATATGAAAAGCATGGGTTATTTAAAAACTTTCTGGATCATGTAAATCATACTTTGGGCGGACTATACCAATGGAAAATGGTACTTAAATCCCAATCAAAAAGTAAGCGTGCAGTTACAAGCCAGGATATCGGTATTCGTAAATTCGAGCTGATTACCGGCAAGAAATTTGTTTAAAGAAATTTCCATAGAGGTTTTAAAAAGAAAATACCGGAATTCAGCAAAGCCAATGAATTACACAAAAATACCTTATGAGAATTGAATTACATCAATGATCAATAAAACCATTTCTCATTATAATATTACAGAAAAGCTCGGTGAAGGTGGCATGGGAGTGGTTTATAAAGCCCGGGACACAAAGCTGAACAGAGATGTTTCGATTAAGTTTGTACCGGATTATACTCCTGCAAATGAAGAGAGCCGCGCAAGATTTCTGCAGGAGGCACGATCTGTTGCGCAAATGAATCACCCCAATATTTGCCAGGTATATGGAATTGAAGAGGATGAATCAGGCAGGCAGTTTATAGTGATGGAGTACATTGATGGTGCAAATCTTCATGAGGCATTCATCAAAAAAATTAAAGATCGGGAAGCCGATTATGTAACCGGTTCAGCAGCCGAATCTTCAGCAGATCAACCGGAATTCAGCCACTCCAAGACGGTGCTTAGTTATGCCATCCAAATTGCGAGAGGGCTTGAAGCAGCTCACAAAAAAGGAATAACACATCGGGATGTTAAGCCTGCAAACATTATGTTAAGCAGCAGTAATGAGATTAAACTGCTTGATTTTGGCCTCGCAAAAATTGCCGACAGTGTTCAATTAACGAAAGAGGGTACAACAGTAGGTACTACGGCCTATATGTCGCCCGAGCAAGTGCGGGGAGAACCGGCTGAGCCGAGATGCGATATATGGTCGTTTGGCGTGGTTTTGTATGAAATGCTATCTGGTAAATTGCCTTTCGGTGGTGATTATGATCACTCCATCATCTATTCCGTCATCAATTCAGATCCTCCTCCGCTGCGAAGCGCTGATGGTGAGCTGTTAGATGGCCTGGAAGAAATTGTGAACCGCTGCTTATCTAAAGATATGGATGGCCGGTATCAAACCATGACTGAGGTTCTGTACGACTTACAAGCCATTGGCAATTTACTTTATTCGGGGAATTACTCTGCTACGAAACTAACAGCAGATAAAGTAAATAAGAGACAAAAAGGTGTATTGGCCGGAGTTGCCGGAGTTTTAATCATTGCATTAGTATGGTTTATGTTGCGTCCGGATTCAGGCCAGCCGTGGTTTTCAAGTTCCGATAACGATGTGGTTCATCTTGCAGTATTGCCATTTACAAATATTGGATCTGATCCCGGCAGGCAGGTATTCGCCGATGGCCTTGTTGAAACGCTCACCAGCCAGTTGTCGCAAATGGAGCAGTTTCAGAGAAATTTATGGGTAGTACCGGCGGGAGAAGTGCGCAGTTATAACATAGCGAGCGCCGGGCAGGCGTATCAGCTTTTTAAAGTGAATTACGCCATTGCAGGCAGCCTTCAACCACTTGCAAATAGGCTCAGGTTAACTCTTACACTCATCGATTCGAGAAATCTCCGTCAGCTAAACTCCGTAGTAATAGATGTGGATGAAAATAATCTCTTAGAGTTGCATGAAAAATCAGTTGAAAACCTTCTGAGCATGCTCAATTTGGAGCTTAATCCTGAATCGATCAGTATCATCAACGAAGGGAAAACCTCCATACCCGAAGCTTTTGAGCTCTATATGAAAGGCCTCGGGTATCTGCAGCGCTACGAAAGGGTTGACAATATTGAACAGGCCATCACAGCATTTAAGGAAGCCATAGAACTGGATACCGGATTTGCACTTGCACACGCAGCGCTTGGCCATGCCTACTGGAGGTTGTATGAGAATACGCTTGACCGTAACTGGGCTACACTGGCATCTGAACAGGCGAACGAGGCTTACAGACTGAACAACCGATTATTGCAGGCTCACATTACTTTGGGAATGATAAAAACCGGTACAGGCAGATATTCAGAAGCGATCGAACATTTTACAGATGCACTTTCTGCCGATCCTACAAATGCAGAAGCTTATAAAGGGATGGCACAGGCATATGAATCTTCCGGCGACCTCAATGAAGCTGAAGCTACCTATCTGCGTGCCATACAGCTCAAGCCAGACAACTGGGACGGGTATAATGCATTGGGTGCTTTCTATTTCAGAAATACACGATATGATGAGGCGAAGGAGCAGTTCAGGCGTGTGATTGAGCTTACACCCGATAATTATCGCGGTTACCTGAACCTTGGCAGTATGTACTATTTTATCGGTATGCTGAGTGAAGCCAGGGCGATGTATGAAAAATCGCTTGAATTTGAACAGACCTTTGGTGCTGCTTCCAATCTTGGAACACTCTATTATGCAGAAGGACTGTATGCCGATGCTGCAAGGGCTTATGAAACGGCCCTCGAATTTAATGACACACATTATTTCTTATGGGGAAATCTTGCCACAGCTTATTACTATGCGCCCGGTCAGCGCGAAAAGGCCCGGAATGCTTATCTGCGCGCCATTGAAGCCGCCAACGAAACGTTAAAAGTAAATGAAAATGATGCAGATGCAATCATCAGCCTGGCAGGTTATAATGCTCGAGTAGGAAATGAAGAGGCTGCCAGATCGTACATTAGCCGTGCACTCCAATTAGCTCCCGATAATTCAACAGTAATGTATCTTACCGCAGCAACTTTTGAGTACCTTGGCGAAAGAGAAGAAGCACTTTATTATATCAAAAAAGCAATTGAAGCCGGCTATTCCATTTCAGAAATAAAAGGGCAGCCGGAACTTCAGAATCTTATTTCAGATCCCCGGTTCAGTGAAATTCAGGAATAACAAGATGTGAAAAAAGCGTGTATCTATACCTTAAATCAATAAACTACATAATGGAGTAATTATGAAAACAACATATATACATATGGCCATCATGCTTTTTGGGATGATTTTCTTGTCAGGCAATTTAGGCACGTATCTTGAAACACAGGAACCATCAGATGAGGAGCTATCCACACTGCATGAACTTGTTGTGAAACAGATAGATGGCCAATGGAGGGTTGTTCTCAAGGATGATGAATCTACCGGTACGGTTTATGCCAGAAAAGGAGATCGAATCAGATGGACAGCAGAAGGGTCTAACCTGTCATTTCAGTTTGACGATGAAGCACTATTTGGTGATGGAAACCGAAATATACGCGATGGTAACACTCTGAATCTTGTAGTACAACGGAATACTCGTGTTGGCACATACACATATGCCATATTTGTGCACAGTGACCTTGTTTTTGCAACGGGCGATTCTCCTCCCAGAATTTTTGTAATAGGCTAAATTATTGCACAGATTAAGATGCTGATTCTACAAATCCATTCTTGAAATAACTAACATGAGTTCGATAAAAGAATTTGGAAAAATCGTCTCCCCTCCTTCGTAAAGAGGGGACTTTCTGGTTGTCAAATTAAAGAATTTATATCGAACTCAAGTTAACGTACATAAGCACGGATACGTAAGGGTGTGCCTTCCGGTCAAATCTTAACTCCAGATATAACAGAATTTAATACCTCAGAGATGGAATATAATTAACAGTTTTATTAAAATTATTTTATACTTTCAGAGCCTGTGATTAGTTAAAGTTAGTGCAACGTATTTAGATCTGTTTATTCAACCCTTTGGTTTTCCGGAAGAGTGAGTCGCAATATAATCTCGTTTTTTATTCTCCTTGTTTGCGTTCCGGTTTCGGTACTGTTTGCTCAGATTCATCCCGAAGCAGGCAGGTTCTATTTCCAGCAATTTCCGCCTGAGGTTCATGGTGCCCATAACCAAAGCTGGGCACTGCTTGAGGACGAGAACGGTATAATGTACATCGGGAATGGTAATGGCCTGATCGAGTACGATGGTGTGGAGTGGAGCCTTATAGAAGTTGCTGGCGGTCAGGTAGCACTATCACTTGAATTTGGAGCCAATAACCGGATTTTTGTTGGTTCTGTAAATGATTTTGGAGAAATAAAAACAGATTCCCTTGGCCGGCCGGCCTATGTTTCTTTCACAGAGAAAGTGGCTGAGGAAAACCGTGAATTTGAAGATGTGTGGGAAACGGTAGTCACATCAGATGGAGCTTTCTTCAGAACCAGATCAGCAATATTTCACCTTGACCGGGATGATTCCCTTCACACCTTTATTCCTGAAGAACGGTTTGAACGTATTCATACAGTTGAGGATGAAGTCTATTCGGTAGATTTGAATGTTGGATTAAAACGATTCAATGGCAGTATTTTTGAGTTTGTACCCGGAGGAGAACTTTTTGAATCGAGGGCAATCTGGTTCATGAATCGGCAGCCGGATGGGAGTATATTCATCGCAACAAGAGATGGCACATTCTCTTACGATGGCGACACATTTACCCTGATAGAGCTGGAAATTACATCCGTTCTTGAAGAGATGACAATTTATAACGCAACAGAAGTGCCGGGTACCGGATATGCGTATGCCACAACCAGAGGAGGTGTATTTCTAACGGATTATGATGGCAACATTCTTCGCCAGTTTGACGACCAGATGAAGCTGCCTACAAACCAAACAACCAACATTCTTGCAGACCGGCTGAATAATTTGTGGGTTACCACAACGAATGGACTCGCAAGGATTGAAATTGCGAGCCCGGTAACCTACTTCGACCGATCGTTGGGTTTAGCAACAGTGGTAGAGGGGATAGCACGCCATGAGGGTACACTATTTACTGCACAATCTTCGGCAATTTCGTATTTACAACCGGGTGAAAATGGCAACCCTGCAAGAATGGTTTCTATACCCGTAACTACAAACAACAATAGACGCTTGCTTCATACAGAGCACGGGCTGCTGTTATCAACCAGCTCTGGACTGCTTGTCGTTGAGAAGACAGGCACAACCATAGTAGTACCCGACCTTGAATCTGCTACCATTAGCCGATCTGATTACGATCCGGATATCATTCTGATTGGCCATCTTGACGGGGTGGCTATGGTGACATACCTGGATGGAGCCTGGACAAAAATAATGGATGTGGAAGGTGTTTCGGAACAGGCATTTAGCGTAGTACAGGATAGTGATGGTATTATCTGGATTGGAACAGACTTCCAAGGGCTTGTGCGTGCAGATATTTCGGGTGATGAGCCAATTGTACACCGCTTCAATAGCCAGGATTATTTTAACAGCGGCTCTTCGGTAAATGTGGGCAGTGCCTATGGAAAGGCCTTAATATTAACTGGAACCGGTATCTACAGGCCATCAGAGCCCTGGTCTCCCGAAAATCCTTTTACACCTTCCCCCTCTGAGGTTGATACAGATACTGAAGGCTTAAAAGGCTTTAGCAGGCTTACTAAAATTGATGAAAACAAATACTGGGTATCCAGCAATCAGGGCAATGGCTATATCACATCGTTAGAAAATCAGCCAGACTCTATCTATGCCGGTGCCCTTGCCAGAGTTCCTTCAATCGGCACGCAGTTTATTTATCCGGAAGAAAACGGGATAGTCTGGATTGCAAGTGCAGACGGCCTTGCCAGGTTCGATAGTAACATTGCCTATCCAGAAGGAATTGAATTTAATGCCCTGGTTCGTGAAGTATCGAACAGCGAAACGCTGATTTTTGGAGGCAACAGAGGGCTTCCTTTTATTTCGGAGCCGCTCTCTTATCAAAACAATGCGCTGCGATTCAGGTTTGGAAGCAACTTTTATGATGATGTTGGCAGTACAATGTATCAGGTAAGACTTCTGGGCTTCGACAGCGACTGGTCCGGCTGGTCATCAGAAACATTCAGAGATTACACAAACCTGCCTCATGGTAATTTTGTAATGCAGGTAAGAGCCATGAATACGTATGGGCACATCAGCAACATCGGCGAGTACTCGTTTACTATTTTACCCCCCTGGTGGCATACATGGTGGGCCTATTCCATCTATTTTCTGTTGATAGCGGGATTTCTGTATGGAGTTGATCGTTACAGGCTCAGAAACCTCAGAAAGCGGGAGGCTTATCTTGAGGATGTTGTAAATAAACGCACTGAGGAGCTCAGGGAGGAGAAAAAAATAACAGAGGCACAGGCCGAAAAACTGAAACAGCTTGACGCGGAGAAGAGCCGCTTTTTTGCAAATATAAGCCACGAGTTTCGCACTCCGCTTACACTGACAATTGCACCTCTCGAAAATCTTCAAAAAGAGAAATACGGTGTGCTAACAGAAGCCGGAAAGGCACAGGTTGATATGGCCACAAGAAATGCAAAGCGCCTGATGCGCCTGGTGGCTCAGCTGCTGGACCTGGCCCGTTTTGAAGCCAATCTGTTTAAACTGAAACCTGAAACGGCAGAGCTCAATCAATATCTCAGGTATCTCACGTCGCGTTTTGTAGGTGCAGCCGAAAGGTATAACATTCGGTTTGATGTGAATATTCCCGGAGATACCATCGCAGCCTCTTTCGACCCCGAACAGTTTGAGAAAGTAATCTCCAATCTTCTTTCGAATGCGTTTAAGTTTACACCGGATGGCGGCACCATAACATTTACACTTGCACGCGGGGAAGGGAATGCAGTAATTACAGTAAAAGATACAGGGCAGGGAATTTCTCCCGAACATCTGCCGCGATTGTTTGATCGATTTTATCAGGCAGAAAAATCGGAAATGCAACCCGGAACGGGTATTGGCCTCGCACTGGTGAAAGAGATAACAGAACAGCACTCCGGCATAATCAGCGTAGAGAGCAAACCGGGTGAAGGAGCAATATTTACCGTGATGATTCCATTGGCTGAGGCAGAGACCGGTAATCTTTCAGAGTTAACACTTGATGATAGTGATGCAGGCCTTGAGGAGTTTTTGATTCCAGATAAACCGACTCCTCTTGAGGATGAAGAAATGATGCTTGAAGATGAGGATGACGATAGAAAAACACTGCTTGTGGTAGATGATAATATGGATATAAGATCGTATCTGCGCGATCATTTTTCTGAAGACTACAGGGTGATTGAAGCGGCATCGGGTAACAGAGCACTCGAAAAAATTCAAAAATCTCCGCCTGATATCATCATTTCGGACATCATGATGCCGGATGGCGATGGATTTTCTCTTTTGAAAGATCTTCGGGCGAACCCTGAAACTGATTTTCTGCCGATTATACTTTTAACAGCCCGAGCAGAAGCTGAGGATAAACTTGAAGGACTCGGTATTGGTGCCGATGATTATCTCACAAAGCCGTTTAGCATGGAAGAGGTAACTATCAGAGTTCATAATTTGATTGAGAGACAAAAACGCCTTCAAAAACATTATGAACACCAGGGCGGCCATGTTGCAGAGGGATCAGGCAAAAAAAGGATTCATCCCGATTCGGTTGATGCAGAATCGGCGAATGAAATATACCTTGAACAGGTTCGGCAGATTATTCAGGAAAATATGCACGACGAAAACTTTTCGGTGGAAGATCTTGCCGATAAAATGTTCCAAAGCCGAACACACCTCTTCCGCCGCCTGAAAGAGTTAACCGGAGAAACACCAAGTGCCCTCATCAAGAGAATGCGCCTTGAACGCGGAGCCGATCTGCTGAAACAGAACATGGGTACTGTGAGTGAAATTGCTTACTCAACCGGCTTCAAAAGCGTGGCGCAATTCTCCAGGTCTTTCCGGGATCAGTTCAGCCAGACTCCTACGGAATACCTTTCAGCCGCGTAGAATGAAGTTCTAATTGGCGCCTATTCCTTCTTCATTCTACTGCGCTAAAGGGCGGTAAACTTGCAGTAAAACTGCGGTCAAAAGAAAAAACTATTTTCATCTTTTTTCTGTGTTACATCTTAGAAACCTTCGAAAAGGAGGCAAAAAAGCACATTTTTGCCAAAATGTAACATAAGAACAACACAATGTAACGCAGGCATAAAGCATTTTTTCAGGTTTGATGTAGTTTGTTCACAGAAACAATACAGTAACCCACGGAGGATACATTCATGAAAAAAGCAAGAACAGCCAGCGCATCAATTATTCTGATTGCAGCAGCTATTGCAGTGACTATGTTCAATGGAGTTCAGGAAAATGATCTCTCTGATTTTAATGATAATTCATTCATAAAAGAGGAGATGACTGAGCTGATACCAACCTCTGATTTTGAAGAGTTGCAAAATGAATCTGTTGAGGAGGAATCCATAAAAAATGATTCAGATACTGTAAGCACCTCAGGATGGGGTTCGCAGGGTTTCTGGATAGGTTTAGCTATTAATGAAGTAAATCAAATAATAGCCGGTTTATAAAACAAGAAATAAACGCATTGTTTACGATACAAGCCTTCGTATCCAATGCAAGGTTTACATATAAAACGTATTGAGTCAGAGTTAGTAATGAGTCAAGCTTAAGAGAGAATTTAAAGCCATGTTACAAATACCCTATAATTTGGATCAGAGAGGTTCTATCCTAATGCACTAACTTGATTGTGTGAGAGCTTTCGGGTTAGTGCTTTTTTTATCCATCCTCAGGCAGAAATTCAATCCAATTTGATTGCAGCTGCTTGTTTTAAAGGGAGTTTTTCATCATATATGAGGAATTTACTAATCAAACCAATATATGGATATGAAAAATTTTTCAATCGCCCTCTTGAAAACCCTAATGCCACTGTATGTTTTTGCTCAGAAATCAGAAGAAGATTACTGCGAAGCATTTAATCTTATTGAAATTTGGATGGATGCCCAAAAAGATTATGATATGCTCCCCGGTATTTCCGCGTCAGCCGTTAAAGGCGATGAGGTGATCTGGTCTGGTGCCTTCGACCTTGCAAACAAGAAAACCGGACTCTCTTTTTCTACAGAAACTCTGGGCAGTATCTGCTCTATCTCAAAACTGTTTACCTCTGTCGCCATCATGAAGCTGTACGATGATGGAAAACTTCGGCTTGATGACCGCATCGAAGATCTGCTGCCGTGGTATAACCTTGAACAGCGCTTTACGGCAAGCAGGCTAATTACGGTAAGATCCCTGCTCACTCACTCAGCGGGTTTTGCCGAGAGAAGGGAATATGCCATATTGGGTTGGCACGGTATATCATTTCCCGGAGCGGGAAGAGATTATTGAGGAGTTGCAAAATCAGGAAACACTCTATCCATCAGCAACCTACTTTCAGTAAAGCAACCTTGGTATGATGCCGCTGGGCGAAATTATGGCTGAGGTCTCCGGTGAGCCGTTTGAGGATTATGTAAATCGTGTGATTTTTGAGCCACTCAATCTGAATGATACAAGAACGTATATGCCCGAAGAGCTGCACGGCAGCGAACTTGCAATGGGGTATAGCCCGATGATGCGAGATGGCACACGGGAAACCGTCAACTATTTCAATGCAAATGGAATGATGGCGGCCGCAGGATTCACATCAAATGTTCTGGATCTGGCTGATTTTGCCCCGGTTTTCAATCGGTTTGGAGAATGAATCCATCAAGCGAGCGAGTCTATTCTGTCATTAAAAAACCTGCCAAAAACCACTTGAAAAATGATTTTTCAAGATTTTATCACTTTCCCGAGCAGAAAAAAGAAAAATTAATCATCTACCAGGATGCTGCAACAGGTTAGTCCGGCCTCGGCTTTTGCGAGTTCGGACTGATCTAAAGCAATTACATCGTACCCTTGTTTTTGCAGCCATTCTGCGGTGTTGGTGAATGCCTTTGGGCATAGCGCCCAGTTATCTTTACGAATTACATTGGCGCCGTAGGGTTCGCTTTCGCTAACATACTCGCACCGATAGCCCGGAAAAAGTGATTCATCAATCCACTCCGGGTTAATGAGCAGCAGATCGTTATCAATTACTGCAATAGCTGTTTTAAGGTGCAGGCATTTTGTTACAGGTATTCCCGTAACTGAGTAGCCATAGGGCTTCAGAAAATCAACAAACTGTTGAATAGCCTTAGTGTTTGTGCGTTCGGAAATGCCCACAAACACCTGCTTTCCAAGAGTCAGAACGTCACCGCCGTCCAGTGTTCCCGGCGCGGTAATCGTTTTCAAATCGCGATACTCCGAAAGTACTGCAGCCACACTTTCTGTTTCCGGCCTTCGGGATTTAGCACCCGGTCGCGTTATGATGCCGATCTCCGGAAAAACCACAGCTGCATCCTCCACAAATACGCCATCGGGCAGATGCGGAATATCCGGAACTCTGCGGATGGTATAGCCCATGTTTTCGAGTGCATTTTCGTACTCTTTCTGCTGATTCTGTGCTTTTTTAATGTCAATCACAGAACGCTGAAGGTGAGTGAGTTCACACTCGCCCAGCAGGGGGCTAATGGCACGTGTTAAGGCTGTTGGCATGATTTCTACTCTTCCGTAACCTGGTTTAGTAGTTCTTCAATGGCGCGTTCAAGCTGCTGATCTCGGCCATTGTCCACAATACCCGGTTCGTTACGAACTTTAATATCAGGTTCGGTCTGATTGTTCTCCATCCACTCATTGCTCATGTTGCGCGCACTTACAGGTACAATACCCCATCGGGTTCCGTCAGGAAGCATTTCCCATCCTGCAAAACTGCATGTTCCGGGTACCGGCATACCAACAGTGGTGCCAATTTCCAGCTCGCTATAGGCACTTGCATAGCAATGACCGTCGGAGTACATCGCTTCGTTAATGAGGGACAATGTTGGTTTTGTCCATCGTGACGTAGGTTCGCCGCCAACATCTTTATCGGCAGTGGCATAAGTATTGAACGCCTCGCCCGTGAAGAACATGGCCAGATCGGCAACAAGATCACCACCGCCATTAAAGCGCGCATCTACAATTACCGCTTCACGATCGCTGTATTTTCCTAACATTTCGCGAATCACATTTCTGTATGGACCATCGCCCATTCCCGGTATGTGAACATAACCCAGGCGGCCGTTACTTCGCTCATCCACCTCTTGCTCGTTGATGCGAACAAATCGCCTGTATAAAAGCTGCCGCTCCTGGCCAAGAGTAATCGGTTTTACGGTGATCTGTTTGCGATCATTTCCATCAGCGCTCACCACATCAAGCAGCACAAACTGATCTGCTTTTCGGTTGAGGTACATGGCGACATCCCTGTCGGCCGAAATGGTTTCTCCATCGATCTTTTCGATGATCATTCCCGGTTCGATGTTAAAAGCGGCTTTATCGAGCGGACCTCCCTGAATAACCTCCTCAATCAGAATGCCGTCGCCGGTATGGTTGTAATCCTTAAAAATACCAAGAGATGCGGTTTGATCGGGGTTATCAATACTTCGGCTAAATCGAGCACCGGCGTGGGATACGTTAAGTTCACCGATCATTTCAGATAGAAGTTCAGCAAATTCATACGAGTTGCCGGTATGCGGTACAAATCGTTTGTACTCTTCATAGAGTGCATCCCAATCATTACCATGAAACGTGGGCTCGTAAAACACGTTTTTGGTGCGTACATACACATGCTCAAACATTTTCTCTCGCTCTTTTTCTGCATCAAACTTCATCTCGCCGCGAATTTGAACCGGTGAGGATGTGCCCGCTGTTACATTGAGTTTAGAGATGGAACCACGGCTTAGCAGGTAAAGATTGTCCATATCGTTATCCCAAACAAGCTGCCCGGGGCCGGTGTTGAGGCGAATGGTGGTTTTGGTTTCCCGGGTGCGAAGGTTGGTTTCCCAAAGATTGTAGTTATCTTCAAAGCGGGATAAATAGTAGAGTGTTTCACCATCTTTCGATAGAACGGCATCACTTAGTGTGCTTGAGTGAATGGTGAGCCGTGCGATGCGATCTTTCATTCCGTTAAAATCGAATGAGAGCGTTTTGTTGTCATCTTCTGCTTCGTCGCTATTGTCACTGTTTTTGAGTGCCTCTTCAATTTGCTGCATCAGCTTAAAATCTTCTTCACTCAGGTTAAACCTGTCCCACTCCTCCTGCGAGAAAAACATGGTATAGACATCGCGCTCTGTCTGACCACTTGTGGCGTAACTGCGAAGCCCGTCGCGATTGCTGAACCAGATCATCTGCTTGCCATCATTCACCCACTTTGGTGTGGACTCCGTATAACCGCTCTCTGTAAGATTGATTCGCTCACTGCCATCAGCTGCCAGTAAAAGTACCTCAGCATTGTGCAGATACTTTCGCCAGCCTACGAGCAGCCAGTTGCTGTCGGGACTCCAGGTAAAGTATTGGTCACCGTCGCGCATGTGGATGAGGTCATCAGGCGTGAGGAGGTCTGTGGTATCTCCGGACTCGAGATCTTTCACTCTGAGAGTACGCCTGCCTGCGATATATGCAAGCTTGGTGCCATCGGGTGAGAACGCCGGCATGTAGCTGTCCTCATCGGCGGTTATAAGCAGTTCTTCATTCAGCAAGGTAGAGGCAAAAAAGAATGGCTCCTCATCCCGCTGCCGGGTGGTTTTATAGATATTCCAGCGGCCATCTCGTTTACTTGCGTACACTACGCCATCACCATCTGGTGTAAAGGTTACAAAACGCTCCTGCTGGGGTGTGGTTGTGATGCGTTTGGTTAAGGCACCATCAGCTGAGGTTACAAAAACTTCTCCACGGGCTATAAAGGCAATCTCTTTGCCATTTGGCGATATAGCCATCTCTTGCACGCCTCCATTGATACTGATAAAGCTATCAGGGTTGGCAGATGCCTGGGTACGTATAGACAGCTCCACTTTTACGGGCTCTTCGCCTTCCCGCATGGTGTAGAGCTCTCCGCGATAGCCGAATGCAAAAACACCGTTTCCGTGGCTCAGAAACCGAACGGGATGATCCTCAAAAAACGTAATCTGTTCGCTTTCACCCGGGGAAGCAAGATTCATACGGTGTACATTAAAACTTCCGCTCTCTTCACTCAGATAAAAAATGTGCGACTCATCAGCAGAAAAAACGGGGTTTCTGTTCTCGCCATCAAATGTTGTAAGCATCGTGTGGGTATCGTCAGAAGCGTTGTAGAGCCAGATATCCCGGGCAATGGCAGAACGGTGATGTTTTCTCCACTCATTTTCGCCCCCTTTTTTATCGTGATAAACAATGAGCGAACCATCACTGCTAACCTCAACATCTTCTGCAGGAGTGGTAAATATTTGATCTACCCGCCCACCAGAAGCCGGCACTTTGTAAAGCTCGGGCTGTGATGCAGCCGGAAATTGTCTGTTCGATGCAAGATCTTGCCGCACCGCTCCAAATATCACATGTTCATTGTCGTGCGAAAAACTGTAGGGATGTTCATCATTAGAGTGAAATGTGAGGCGCTCTGCCGGGCCTCCGTTTGCATCCATCACGAATACATTAAAATTACCGTATCTGTCGGATGCGAATGCAATTCGTTCACCTTCGTTGCTCCAAACAGGCATAAAATCATGTGCCTGATGGAAAGTGAGTTGCTGCGCCTGGCCGCCATCAGCAGAAACTCTGTAAAGATTGCCTTTGTAGGTGAATGCAATGTGCTGCCCATCAGGGGATATAGATTGATACCGTATCCAGAGCGGGTTATCCTGCGCAAAAAGTGGCACTGTAAATAGGAGGGCAGTTAGAAGCAGAAGTAATTTTTTCATGTGGATTGAATGTTTTTAAACAAAGCCGGGCTAGTATTTTGGTTAGCCTTAAGATTACGAAAAGATGCACTTCATAAAAAGAATTGGGACTTATTTTGAGAATAGGGGAATAAGGAAAGGTATTAACTAATTAATCGAAGGAATTGTATCTTTTAATGGTAAATCACCAAAATCTAAAAATCATATTATGAAAGTTTTTTTTCTGTCGCTTTTAGTAATTCTGTTAACCATAGTGGGGTGCGGCCCATCTGAACAGGAGCGGGCACAACAGCAGCAGCGTGAGCAGCAAATGCAAATGCAGGTGGTGCAGAGTACACCCGAATTCAATGAACAGATGGCCGAAGTGCTCGAACGCTATTTTGACCTGAAAGATGCACTGGTAGCTTCAGACGCAGAACAGGCAGCCACCTATGCCGAAACGTTCCGTGATGAAGTTGCACAGACCAATCCTGATGGGTTGAATGAAGAAACTACAGCAATATGGGTATCCTTCAGTGAAGTGATGGTAAACAGCAGTAACGAGCTGATAACCCTGGAAGATGTAGATGACCAGCGCTACCACTTCGAGTATATCTCAGAAGCGATGATTGAGATGGTTGACCTGTTTCGTCCGGTTGGATATGAAATTTATCACCAGAGCTGCCCGATGGTTCGCGGAGGATCTGCCGACTGGCTGAGCCGTGAAGAGCAGATAGCCAATCCATACCACGGCGACAGAATGATGCGCTGCGGAGAGGTGATCAGAAGATTGTAATTCTGTTTTAAAATGACTGTGAATTTGCGTTACTTTCGAACAAACGTAAAGAAAACAGACAGATTTATGCAGGAAAAAATTCACAGCTACGAAAGTGACGACATCAAAGTAACCTACGATCTCAAGAGATGCATCCATGCCGGAGAGTGTGTAAGGGGATTGCCTGAAGTTTTTGATATCGAAAAAAAGCCGTGGATACAACCCGGAAAATCAGCTGCGGAAAAAGTAGCTGATGTCATCGAAAAATGCCCCACCGGCGCTCTCCACTATGAGATGAAAAAAAGCAGTCGCGAGGAGAAGCCATCCTCTAAAAACCGCATTGTTCTGCGCCCCAATGGCCCGGTCTATTTCTTTGGCGATCTTGAAGTGCAGGATCATGAGGGCAACACCATTCTTGAAGATACCCGCTTTGCATTCTGCCGATGCGGGGCCTCAGGTAATAAGCCTGCCTGCGACAATTCTCATCAACAGATGAAGTGGAAAGCAGATGTTAAAGCTGATCTTTCTAAAATGCCGGAAACGGACTCTGTAGATGGCGATAAGCTGATCATCAAACTGATGAAAGATGGTCCTGCAATTCTGGATGGCACCTATACTATGGAGTCTGCATCCATCGGTGCACATACCTCCGGCAAAGGAGTGGCGCTGTGCCGCTGCGGCGGTTCCTCCACCAAACCATTCTGCGATGGAACGCATAAAAAGAACGGGTTTGAAGGATAACGGAGTTCTTCTTTCACCAAAAACCATTCTGATCACAGGCGCAATTTTTATGGCTCTTGCTGTGGCATTTGGAGCCTTTGGCGCACACATTGTGCAGGATGCTCTCATGCCCGACCGCTTCAAGGTTTATGAGACAGCCGTTCAGTACCATGTCTACCATGCACTCGGCCTGTTGATTCTCGGGGCAGTGGCCGCAAACTATGAAGATTCAAAATGGCTGGCTCGAAGTGCAGTATGCCTGATAGCGGGAATTTTCATCTTCTCGGGAAGCCTCTACATTCTTACACTGACAGATACAGCCTGGTTGGGTATGATTACACCGATTGGCGGTTTTCTCTTTATTTTGGGATGGATCTTCTTCGCAATTGGTGTGATACGTAAGTAACTCAATACTCAACCCGTCGATGCTGGAGAGTTGCTGATCTTTGCAGGTCGCTAAATCAAACAACCTGGCAGCGTAGTTCCTGCAAGCGTTGTGGTTTGGGGTAAAACATGGTATTTCTTTTAGTATGGACAAAAATACTATTACGGGATCTGAGCAGATAAGCTTACAGGTGCTTTCGGGGAAGAAATACCATGTTTCTTCGTTGCTTTTGCGTGGTATCTCGACGCTTCAAGGAACCCCGATAAAAAGCATCGGGGCACTCAGCCAGGTTGCTGAACCGAATAATCTACGCACGGTTTTAAAATACCCTTCGAAGAAGAAAAACGACTCAGCGAAAACTGATATTCAGTCAAAAAGTCACATTTTGACCGAAAAGTCCTAACATTTGCGCGAAAAGTCCAAATGTTTAAAGCTTTTTTAAGATAGATTCAGCACATCTAATATGATGTTGGTTTCATAAAACCATTAAAATTCACCATTGGTGTCCGGTTAAAATATAAGATAGCCGTTCAATCTATCCTATCGGTATGGTTAAGGTTGTTTTTGAGGAGTTCTTCATTTAGAACCCCTCTCACCTCTC
>REDS01000217.1 GCA_007693395.1 Balneolaceae bacterium
AATGTTGTGTTTTCACTTTTCACTTTTCACTTTTCACTTTTCACTTTTCACTTTTGAGTATTCCTTCACCGTATCCACAAAAGCCCGGGCGTGATCAACGGGCACATGTGGCAGGATGCCGTGGCCGAGATTGGCAATGTATCTCTGAGTGCCAAATCTGTCGATCATCCGTTTTGTCTTCTTCACAATTTCAGGTATCGGAGCAAGTAAATGAGTGGGATCGAAATTACCCTGCAGCGTGATTTGATTTCCTGTTTTTTCTCGTGCGTACTCCGGCGATATGGTCCAGTCTAATCCGAGTGCTGATGCACCGCTTTTATAGGCCAGTCGCTCAAGCGCATACCAGGATCCTTTTGCAAAGAGAATTTTTGGTACACCTTTTACAGCCGCTGTGATCTCCATCAGATTTGGCAACGCCCATTCATTAAAGTCGTCGGGGCTTAACAATCCTGACCATGAATCAAATATTTGAACCGCCTGGGCACCGGCATCCACCTGTGCATTCAAGTAATCAATGGTAGCCCTCGTAAGTTCACGCATAACATGGCGAGAGGCATCGGGGTGCTGATAAAGAAATGATTTTGCCTTATCAAAATTCTTGGAACCTTCTCCCTGAACCATATAGCAGAAGAGTGTCCAGGGTGCACCTGCAAAACCGATGAGGGGAACACGGCCGTTCAGCTCTTTACGTGTAAGCGTGATTGCATCCATTACATGTTTAAGCTTTTCAGCCACATCTTCAGCAAGAATAGCAAAGGCGTCTTCTTCGGTTTTAATGGGGTTACCCATAACCGGGCCCTTGCCGGGAATCATCTGAACATCTATTCCAAGTGCCTGCGGAACTGTGAGAATATCTGAAAAAATGATGGCAGCATCCGGTTCCAGTTCATCAATCGGCTGGATGGTAATTTCACATGCCAGCTCAGGTGTCTCAACCCGCTCAAAAAAGGTGTATTTCTTGCGAAGAACCATATACTGCGGGAGGTAGCGTCCGGCCTGTCTCATCATCCAGACGGGCGGGCGTTCCACAGAATCACCATTTAATGCACGCAAGAAGAGATCATTTTTTAGTTCAGGAAAATTATGGGCCATGTTGATTTAGTAGGTTTATAGAGATTTTTAAAAAAAAAGTCCCCCTTTGAATGGGGACACTTCTCAAAGAGCCTTTTAGTATTTAGATGGTTTGTTATTTTGTTCATGCTTCATCCAAAATACCTTTCACAAATTTCAGAAAAGTTTCTGTATCAGGTTCGGGAGAAATATGCACATGTTTTCCGGATTCTATACTTAGCTCTTCGGCGGTGGTGCTGCCAATGGCAAATAGTTCGGATGGATTTTTTGTAACAAAACCGCCACTCTCTCTGTACGCCTGCACCGCACTCGGGCTGTAAAATAGAATGGCATCAGGTTGGAAATCGGGCAGATTCATCGGTTTAAGAATGGTTTTATACACCACCATATCCCGCACTTTTATTTCTGATTGTTCCAAAAATTGCCGGAACTCATCTCTGCGCTTGTCTCCGCAAAAGTGCAAAACGGTTGCATTTTTCAGATCACGCTCAGAAAGAAAATCATCCGTAATTTTTTTTGCCAGTCCCACACCATCCTGCTGTTTAGCAACAATCGGGTTCAATCCAAAACTTATGAGAGCCTCGGCTGTTTTTTTCCCAACGGCATAAACACGTATATCATCGGGAAATTTTGTGCCTGCTGATTTGAACCGACTGAAAGCCTCAACACCATTGCGGCTTGTGAATGCAAACACAGGTTTTTCAAGATTCTTTAAAATAGTTTCAAGAGCAAACCAGTCATCACGGAATTCAATATTAATGGCAGGCTCTATGGTAACCTGAAGCCCGAGGCCTTCGGCAAATTTTATCTGTTCGCCGGAAAGTTCGCGTGTTACAAGAATTTTTGCTGATTTTACTTCCATAATAACTGAAATTAGAATTGGTTCAGCGCTATTTTCTTAACTCTTCTACGAGTTTGTCGGCTCCCTGATCCAAAAGTTTTCGGGCTGCAACTCTGCCCATTCCTGCAGCTTCATTTATCGGTTTTGTGATCTCAATATCGTATTGAAGAGAGCCGTCTGTAGTTAAGGCAACGGCATAGAGAGAAACTTCATTTCCATTTATATAAGCGTATGCCCCAACCGGCGCGCTGCAACCGGCCTCCATTTCATTCAATAACTCTCGTTCAATTGAAGTACAAAGTTCTGTTTCGGAGTGGTTTAATTTTTTTGTGATGGAGATCATCTCTGCATCTTGCTCTCGTACCATAACAGCCATTGCGCCTTGAGCAGGAGCGGGCACCATCCAGTCGAGATATTGTGCAATGTGATGATCAAGATTGATCCTTTTGAGTCCGGCTGCCGCAAAAATGGCTCCGTTCCACTTATTCTCATCAACTTTTCGCAGCCGTGTATTTACATTTCCACGAATGTTGGTGATCTGATGATTCGGATATCGGTGCAGCCATTGTGCTTTTCGCCGATTGCTGCTGGTTGCAATGACGGCTGAGATGGTTTGATCATTCAAAAAATCGATGCCGCCGGGAGCCACGAGAGAATCCCGCGGATCTTCTCGTTCCAGCACTGCTGATACTACAAGCGGAAGCGGATTTTCTGTGGGAAGGTCTTTGTATGAGTGAACGGCTACATCAATTCTACCGTCTAAAAGTGCATCATCAAGTGCTTTGGTGAAAACTCCTTTACCTCCCATTTCGGGCAATGGGGTGGTAAGATCGAGATCGCCTTCAGACTTTATGAAAACAATCTCAGTTTCGTAGCCAAACTCCCGAAGTTTTTCTGAAACGGTTTTTGCCTGCCAGGTGGCCAATTCACTGTCGCGGGTACCAATTTTTATTGGTTTACTCATGCCCGTTAGCAGCTTCGAGTTTAAACATTTTTGCAACCATATCAGCCACGTCGTCTGATTCATGATGATCGCGTAAATGTTCAATACTGTAAGCGGCAATTTTATTGACAATCCGGCGGGTCATATTGTCAATCTTATCGAAATCGTTTGTTTCTATCTTGTTCTTGAAGAAGTTGAGCTCATCTTCCCTGATCGATTCAAACCGCTGTGTGAGTGCTTTGATTGTGGGTACAACACGCTGTTCATTCAGCCATAGCTTGTAGTTGTTGTACTCATTATCAATGATTTTCTTTACAAGAGGCACTTCCTCTTCTCTCTTTTTGTACGCTTCATCAGTTACATCACTCAGCATGTCCATATTGGCCACATCGACAAAATCGAGAGCGGCAACTTTTGGATCGATATTTCGTGGTACAGACAGATCGAGCATTACTTTAAATTTTGGCCTCTCCATGGCAACCTGCATATGTTCAGGCCTGATGATAGGCTCAGTGGCTCCGGTTGCAACAATTACAAGATCTGCGTCGGCAATTTGTTCAGGCAGGTTCTCCATATCGGCAACTTCAAGGTTGAACTTGTCTGCAACAAACTCTGCGCGATCCCGTGTTCGGTTAATAAGGGTGAGTTTGCTGGCCCCCAGATTTACGAGGTTTTTACATGTAACCTTCCCAATTTTGCCTGTGCCAACGAGAAGAATATTTTTATTAACCAGATTGTCGAATGTTTGCATGGCAAATTTAACAGCAGCGTATGCAACTGTAGCTGCCCCATGGCCTAAAGAAGTTTCATTTCGGGAGCGTTTGTGCGCTCTGAAAACGTGCTGAATTAAGCGGTGCAGTTCACCGGAGATCATTCCTTTTTCTGCAGAGAGTTCATACCCTTCTTTCACCTGTTTTACAATCTGCAGGTCGCCAAGAATTTGTGAATCAAGCCCGGTAGCTACTTTAAAGAGATGATTTACAGCCCTCTGGCCTTCCAGCTCAAAACCGTATTCGTGAAAATCATCGAGGCTGCCATTGCTGTAGGTGGT
>REDS01000058.1 GCA_007693395.1 Balneolaceae bacterium
ACTGACTGTTCGCCCACTTCGGGGCTGGGTTTGGATGAAAATTTGTAAACTGTTTTCCTTTGCGTTTCTTGGCGGCCTTGGCGGTTCTCCCATTTATTCAAACCTCGCTACAATCTCCCATTCCGAAATCTATCCACAACCCCTCGAAACAGTGCTCTGCCTTTTCAACATTTCGCGGCTCGGGGTTTTCCGGCTCTGCCCTTTTTATCCCCGCACTGCGCGCCGCCACATCACGGCCCTTGTACGGGGCTACTGACTGTTCGCCCACTTCGGGGCTTGGGATTGGAGGCAATATTACTGAACTTTCTGCTGTTTCGCTTCGCGGTTCTACATTTCATTCCGAATCACGTTTCCCGTCTGCCGTTTCGCTTCGCGGTTCTCCACTTCGTTCCGAATCACTTTTCACTTTTGCCTTTCCTCAATCCAAAAGCCCTTTCAAATACTCTCCGTATCCGTTTTTTTTGAGTGCCTCACCCATTCGTAGTATATCTTCATCACTGATCCACCCTTTTCTCCAGGCGATCTCTTCGAGGCAGGCGATTTTCAGGCCCTGTCGACGCTCAATAATTTCCACAAACTGTGAGGCCTCGAGCATAGCATCGTGCGTACCGGTGTCGAGCCAGGCAAATCCGCGGCCAAGCACTTCAACATTGAGCTCTCCCCAGCCAAGGTAGGTTTGGTTCACCGTTGTGATTTCCAGTTCGCCGCGGGCTGATGGCTTGATCGTTTTGGCCACATCCACCACGCGGTTGTCGTACATGTAGAGTCCGGTTACGGCAATGTTACTTTTGGGTTTATCCGGTTTTTCTTCAATACTCACTGCCCGGTTGTTTTCGTCAATTTCTGCAACACCAAACCGCTCCGGATCACTTACTCTGTACCCAAATACAGTAGCTCCGCTTAAACTGTTCACAGCATCATTCAGAATGCCGCTGAAACCGCGTCCGTAGAAAATATTATCACCCAAAATCAGGCAAACATCATCATCTCCAATAAACTCTTCACCAATAATGAACGCTTGTGCAAGACCGTCGGGGCTCGGCTGCACCGCATAATTCAGAGAAAGGCCCCAGTCGCTTCCATCTCCAAGCAGTCGCTGAAAACTTGCGCTGTCTTCCGGCGTTGTGATGATCAAAATTTCCCGGATTCCGGCCAGCATCAACACAGATATGGGATAGTAGATCATCGGCTTATCGTAAACCGGCATCAACTGCTTCGAAATTGCTTTTGTTACGGGATAAAGTCGCGTGCCGGATCCCCCGGCGAGAATAATTCCTTTCATTTTTTTTGGTTGAGGTTGAGGTTGAAGGTTGAGGTTACAGGTTACAGGTTACACGAATGTAATCGCTCCACATCTAATATGTTGTAACTATCTGTAGTTTATACTCGATTACAAGATCTTTTACTCTGTCGTTTGAATGGTACTGCTCCAGATTGCATAAGGCGCTGGGTTTTGGATGAGATCATTTTGTACAGATCCAAAAGATCCTCAAATTCGTTTTTATCGATATATTTTTGATCTAATACAGCATAAAAAATGGATCGGGTCTCACCACATGAAGCTTCAGGCCTGCCAAGATATTCAATAACCATGTTTACTGTTCTGCTCTCAAATCCTTCACTAATGTTATTTATTACACTCGGTGATGACCGATGTACCTGATTTTTCATCTAAAAGTCTATCGAAAACAGAGTTTTATTCGTTGAAGTGTATGTATCTTTAACCAGCATGCGAGATAACTGCCATATTTCAAGTTCTTCAAATGATTTTGCAGTAGCCATAATGTTCAATATAAAGTTATTATTAAAAACCGGGGATTATCGTTGTAACTTTCAACATTCAACTGTAATCCTTATTTATCAACCAGGCTCATCTCCCTGAATTCTGCGCTGCTGGCAAGCAGTTCTTCGTAGGTGCCGCGGGCAATTATTTCGGCGTCTTTCATCATGTAGATTGTATCGCAGTTTTGCACGGTTGTAAGGCGATGTGCAATCATAATTAATGTTTTATCCCCCCGAAGCTCTTCAATCGCTTTTACCAGGTAGCGTTCGGTGATGTTATCGAGGGCGGAGGTGGCTTCATCCATCACAAGTACCTGCGGGTTGTTGTAGAGTGCGCGGGCTATGCCAATCCGCTGCCGTTGTCCGCCTGAGAGACGTACGCCTCGTTCACCAACAACAGTATTTACTCCATCCTCGAGTGAATCGATCAACTCGGAAAGCTGGGATGTTTTTATCACGGTTTGAAGCAGGTTATCATCTATATCTTCCTCCGCAATGCCAAAGCAGATATTGCTGCGGATTGATTCATCCAGCAGGTAGATAAACTGGGGTATATAGCCGATGTTTTTTTGCCAGGCGCGAACGTCATTAAACACATTTTTGCCATCAACCGATAATGTGCCTTTTTGCGGTTGCAGCAGGCCGAGAATCACATCAACGAGGGTGGTTTTGCCTGCACCGGAGGGGCCCACAAATGCCACAGCTCTGTTTTTGGGTATGGTTATAGTCACATTTTTCACTGCCGGTGTTGATGTGCCCGGATAGCTGTACTCAAGGCCGTTTAGCTCTATGGAGTGTCTTAGTTCCATCGGTTCAGACACTGTTTCCAGAGACAACGTATGGATCTGCTTCGATTCGAGATAGTCAAGGTCATCAAATATCGCCTCAACCGAGTAGGCGTTGTATCGCAAAACATTCGCGTTGCTGATCACCTGATAAATAGAAGGTTTTAACTTTACAATTGCCGCTCCGAACAGTGCCAGAACCGTAATAATAGAGTTTAACTCCCGAAATTGCAGCACCATAACGATGGCGATGAACAGAATTCCTGTAAGCGCCATCAGTTCAATCAGCTGTACGGGCATTGAGTTGATGATACCCTTCCAGAGATCGTAGAACTTATGCCTTGAAGCGTGGTAGTTATACTCTTTTAGAAAATGGGGCTCTCTGTGCAGCACTTTGGCATCTTTGAATCCCCCAAGCCCCTGAAGAATCGCTTTATTCATTCCTTGTCTGTGAACCAGTGATTCCTTACCAAATAACTTCACCTTATTTTTGGTCAGCTTAAGAAAAGCCCATGCCATGCCGCCAAAGAGTACTATCCCCACAGCCGTAATAAATGGCTCAACAATAAAGAGGCCAGTGATGATGACTATCGTCATAATTGAATGAAGCGAAATAAGCATACATGGCTTTAAGGTTCCATTAATTACCCTGTCAACCTCTGAGCCTACATTTCGCAATAGCTCGGAAGAGTTTCTCTTAATAAAGTAGGTATAGGGCGAGCGCATGTATGCGTTAAAAAGCTTGTTCTGTAACATCACCTTCCGATTAAGCATGTACTTGCCATTTACGTATTCGAAAAAAATCATATAGATATTTTTCAGGAGGTAAACGAGTATCAGCAATGCAGCGCCTGCTACAACAAGCCTCTGAGGAGTGCTTATTCCCCAGCCATCAAGAATCGGGCCTGCGCCGGGCATGGCCAGCACCCTTTCAGAATCGATTACAACCGATACAAAAACCGGAACGGTACCAATGCCTAAAACTGCCAGAAATGATGCTGTAATCATCATAAAGAAAAGGATGGCAAGCTTGTAAAAGTCACCATCAGGCAGCAATTTGTATATTTTTTTAAGCGAATTGAGCATAAATTCAGCAGGTATTCATTAAGCTAAAACAGGTTGGGGTATGGCCATCACAATTTTTAACCATGTCAAAAAGTACAGCTTTTACAGTGCAATGGCATAGCTGAATTATATGAGATCATCACCCAGTTTTCCGAAGCTATTTTGCCTGTTAATTAAGGGTAGTATGCCTTATTTATTAAGGGTCTTATGAAGTATAGCATGTTATGATTGTTTGTAACATATTGCTATACAA
>REDS01000135.1 GCA_007693395.1 Balneolaceae bacterium
TTTCTGTTCCCATTGAACGGCCTCATCCGGAATCTCGTGCTTAAGACAATTTAAAGTCTCCTCAGCAAGAGCTTTGATATAGTCCGGATGATCATTAAGTCCATTCATCACCTTGTAATTCTCAAATTCAAAACCCTCTTCTTCCATATCCTCAACCAGCTCAACACCCAGCTCGTAGAGTGTTTCAATGTGGTCGGTTACAAAGGCAATCGGAACCATCAAAAAGTTTTTGATTCCATATTCAAGATGCCTTTCAACCAGTTCTTCAGTGTTTGGCTGGGTCCATTTTTGAGGGCCAACTCGCGACTGAAAACTGAGCCAGTATGGATTCTTCTCCGCTCTGCGGGCCATTACAGCTTCCATCGTCTCTTTAATTTCAACAGTGTAGGGGTCGCCGCTTCGCACTTCAAGAAGAGGAGTGCCGTGCGCGCTGAAAATAAAATGCGTTTTACGGCGGGTATCCTCGTCCATCTCCTCAAGAGCTTCATCAATTCGTGAATTGATAGACTTGAGGTAACTCTCATTAAGATAGTAATTCTTTACATGAAACTCTTTCCAGGGCTTCTTGCCTTCGGGGAATTTTTTGTTCAGCATGGTTTCCCAATCGCGGAAACTACTGCCGGTTGTTGTCCACGAGAATTGCGGGTAAAGTGGCATCAAAACAGCGTGTGTAATACCATCTTCAACCATATCATCCATTACCTGATCGGCGAAGGGCAGCCAGTAACGCATGCAGGTGTAAACAGTAACATCATGCTTTGGTAAGATCTGCTTAAAATATTTTTCAAGGCCGCGACGCTGCGCTTCTGTAAGTCCGTTGATGGGTGAACAGCAGGTGGAGACTTCTTTATTTTGCCGGTTAAAACAGTGTTTGCTGCCAGTACATCCTTTTGGGCAGCCATTAATCTCTTTGTAATCTTCTGCTACGTTCGGCGCCCTGAATTTTGATATTACGTTGGCAAAAGCTCTTTGAAAAGAACCACCGCCGAGTTTGATGATATCTTCATCAGAAAAGAGGTTTTTCAGAAAAATACGAACATTATTCTCGTGGGTTGGCCCACCAAGATTCATTAAAACAACGCCTACTTTCATATCTATAATTTTATGCCTCTAAAATATGTTCTAAAGCGTTTAAAACAACAATATTTATATGAAGGAAGAGTGAAGTGAAAGAAATTAGATTCTGTCTAAATTAGACGGCCCCGCAATATTCATAAATTGAATCAGCCCGGTTTCGACAGCGTAAACCAAAACCTTGTACCTTTTCCGGGGTTGCTCTCAACTTGAATTTCCGAATCATGGGCATTCAGAATGCTTTTTACCACAGAGAGGCCAAGGCCGGTGCCGCCCTTATCGCGAGATCTTGCTTTATCTGTACGGTAAAAACGATCAAAAAGTCGCTCGAGATGTTCTTCTGAGATTCCGATTCCGGTATCCTCAACTTCTACAAGAATCCGGCCCTCATGCTGGCGTGCACCCATTCGGATGGTGCCATTATTGGTAAATTTTATTGCGTTCGAAACAAGATTTTCCAGCACCTGTTCAATCTTGTCAGGGTCGGCTACTACCTCAAATGATTCATTGTCTGCCATTAATTTCAAACCTTTTTCTGCAGCTTCCGATTCGTACAACTCTGCAATCATCTGAATGGCCTGATTAATGTCGAACCTGGTTTTCTGGATGAACTGGTCATCCGAATCGTATCGCTGAAGTGTTACCAGATCTTTGAAGAGACGGCTTATGCGGTGAGTTTGCCTCTCGGCGGTTAGTAGATATTTTTTCTGCTGATCTTCATCAAGTTTGCCCAGCTGTAGCATCTCTATAGAACCCGCAATTGTATGCAGCGGGTTACGGATTTCGTGGGTGATATCGGCAAAAAACCGTGTCTGCTTTTGATTGAGCTTTTTCAGCTCCAGATTATCTGCACGAAGCTTTTCAGCCATGCGGTTGAGTGATTGTGCAAGGGTGCCGAACTCATCTTTACGATCAAGATTGAGACTTTTGCTGGTGTTGCCTCCTGCAATTTCTCTGGCGGCAGCTTCGAGCTGTAAAATGGGTTTTGATATATATCGTGAAAATGAAATACTCACAATCAACACAAGGGCAATGGAGATAAACATCCCCGTGTAGATAATCCAGCGAATGGTTTTAATGGGTTCATAAATCTGCTCTTTGGAGATACTTACCTGAAGGTAACGCGCAGGATTATGAATAGAACTCAGGCTTACATAGCTGGTTAACCTCTCGCCGGAAGGATCGCTAAGAAGCAGTGAGCCTTCAGTATTGCGTACAAGAGAGGCGATCGCTGCATCGATGGTTTCAACTGCCTGTAACTCCTGGTGATAAGGCACATCGGCAAATAGGCTGCCATCTTCATCGTAAATGGCCAGGCGGTAGCCTGATGTACGGGCAGCCTCATTCAGGTTGGTTTCAAAATCTTCATCCACCCGCAGATTTTGAATGGTTACGGCAAGCCACTCGGTATCGTTGATGATCTGCTGCTCACCATCGCTGATCAGGTAGTTGCGTATAAACAAAATCGAATAACTGCTGATAGCCGTGATTCCAAAAATCAGCAGAAGAATGAATGTCCATGCCAGTTTAGCGCGGATACTCATGCCGGCAGAAGGTCACGATTCATGCCGTAGCCGATACCGCGAAAGGTTTTAATCAGGTCGGACGCCTCACCAAGTTTGAGGCGCAGGTTTTTGATATGAACATCAACGGTACGGTCAAACACAAATTTATCTTCGCCGCCTATATGCTCCAGAATTTCCTGCCGGCTGTAAACACGTTTTGGGTTCTGGAAGAAGAGCTCAACCAGGGCATACTCGGTTGAGGTAAGATCAATTCGATTATCTTTGTAGTAAAGATCTTTTCCGTTTACATCGAGCAGGAGATCACTGTACTGAATCCACTTGCTGTTTTGCGGTTGTTGCCTGCGCAACAGGGACTCAACATGTGCCTTAACTAATTTCAGGCTTGCGGGTTTAGAGATATAATCATCAGCACCAAGTTCAAGTCCCTCAATTTCATCTATCTCTCTGTCTTTAGCTGTTAGAAAAATTACTGGAATATCTTTCAGAACGGGGTGTTTTCGTATAACACGGCATATCTCTTTTCCATCCACATGGGGTACCATGATATCGAGAACGGCAAGGTGAATATCACTGGCACGGCTTTCAATCGTCTCAAGGGCTTTTTTCCCGTCGTGTACAAGCAATACATTATAACCATTCATTTCGAGGAAGTTAGCAAGCATCTCTGCAGGTTCAAGTTCATCTTCAACCAGCAGTATAGTATGTTTAGGGATCATAAGAAGGAGACTTTCTGTTTTAAACAGTTGGATTCAATAAATTTCATCTAAAATAATGAATTGATGCCCAAATTTTTTACCATCTTTAGATTATAGTATCATTCTGAATGTAAAACGATTTCGTAACGGAAACAGGTAAAATTTTCTTTGATGAATATCCAAAAAAAAGTAGTCTGGATTACAGGTGCTTCATCTGGTATTGGCGAAGCTCTTGCTTATGAGTTCAACAAAAGAGGGGCGTTAATCATTCTCTCATCCCGCCGTGAAAATGAGCTCGAACGGGTAAAAGAAGCTTGTATTGATGCTGAAGAGAGAGTAAAAATTCTGCCTCTTGATCTTGCCGATGCGAATTCTATTGAGGAAAAAGCTGAAGAGGCCCGAAACCTGTTTGGCAGTGTTGATATGCTTATTAATAACGGTGGTATAAGCCAGCGTGCCTATGCTGTTGAATCTTCCATGGAGACCATTCGACAAGTGATGGAGGTAAACTTTTTCGGTACGGTAGCCCTTACCAAAGCAGTGCTGCCGTCTATGATTGAACAAAACTCGGGACACATCGTTGTGATTTCGAGTGTAATGGGTAAACTTGGGACTAAGCACCGATCCGCTTATGCCGCATCGAAACACTCCCTGCACGGCTGGTTCGACTGCCTGCGCCAGGAGATGTACGAGCATGATGTGCATGTAACCCTGGTATGTCCCGGATTTGTGAAAACAAATGTAACCGTAAATGCACTCACAGCTGATGGCAATACCTACAACAAGATGGATGATGCCCAAAAGACAGCAATGAGCGCAGAGGAATTTGCCCGAAAACTGATGCCAAAACTGGCTAAACAGAAAGAAGAGGTGTACATAGGCGGATATGAGATTCTGTCTGTATATATGAAGCGGCTCTTCCCCGGCCTGCTTAATAAAATCTTAAAGCGTTCGAAGGTCACATAACCCATCTGAGCTCTACAGCTTATTTAAATATCGAACCTATGCTTAAACTCTGTTTGCCCGTTCTGTTTTTTTCACCATTTCTGACTCTGTTCATTTCAGCATGTAATAGTTCTGAGCAAAGCAGAGAGTTGCCAAACATCTTGTGGCTTGTGAGTGAGGACAACAGCCCCATGATCGGTGCATATAACGATACGTTTGCGACAACACCCAATATCGATAAGTTTGCAGAAGGTGGGTTTCTATACACAAATGCCCATGCTAATGCGCCTGTTTGTGCTCCGGCACGAAATACCATTATTACTGGAATGTATTCACCATCGAACGGGAATGAGCATATGAGAAGCAATAACAGGGCATCAGAAGCGGTGCAGTTTTTTCCTCGGCTGCTTCGGGAAGCAGGTTATTATGTAACCAATAATCCCAAGGAGGACTACAATATTGCTCAGGATCAGACAGATGGTATCTGGCATGAATCGGGGGATGAGGCACACTACAAAAACCGTGCTCCCGGCCAGCCATTTTTTGCTGTGTTCAACACCATGATTACGCATGAAATTTCCCTCTTTCACGAAAAAGCTGAGGATGAATTGCGCCACAACCCGAGTAAAGTTGATTTGCCGCCATACCACCCCGATACACCGGAACTGCGAAGGCAATGCGCGCAATATTATGATGCGGTAGAGGATATGGACACCTGGATTGGGGAAAAGCTGCGAAACCTTGAGGACAGCGGAGAGGCGGAGAACACAATCGTTTTCTACTATGCAGATCATGGTGGTGTATTGCCTCGCAGCAAACGGTTTGTGTACGAAACAGGAACGCGGGTGCCTTTGATTGTGCATATACCGGAAAAATTCAGCCATCTATGGCCTTTGCAGGAAACGGGATCCAAAATCAACAGGCCTGTAAGTTTTGTGGATTTAGCGCCAACCATTCTCAGCCTTGCGGGTATTCCTGTACCGGAAATTATGCAGGGACGTGCATTTCTTGGCGATCAAAAAACAGATGTGCCGGAATATGTGCACATGTATCGGGGAAGAATGGATGAGAGGTACGACATGAGCCGCGCTGTTCGGAATGATCGGTTTCGATATATCCGAAATTATATGCCTTATCGAATGTACGGGCAGCATGTAGATTTTTTGTTTTTAGCTTCAGGAATGCAGAGCTGGCATGAAACCTGTGAAAGGGGAGATTGCAACGAACTCCAACAAAGATTTTGGAATACCAAACCGGTTGAAGAACTTTACGATACAAAGAACGATCCCTGGGAGGTAAACAATCTGGCACAAGATGCCGATTATAGTGGAGTGCTTCAAGAAATGCGGGCAGCAAACAGGCAATGGATGATAGATATAAAGGATACCGGTGTGATTCCGGAATATGATTTATTGCAACTGACAGGCGGGGAGTCAGCTTACGACTATCTGCGCCGCAAAAACATCAATGTAGAAGAGTGGATTGATATAGCAGATAAGGCAATTACTGCAACTGCTGGGGATATTCCGTTTTTTAAAGAGCAGCTGACTTCGGATGATTCGGTAAAGAGATATTGGGCGGCTGTGGCCTTCCGGATTCTCGGCGAAGATGGAGCATCTGAAATCACAGATCTGAAAGAGGCTGCCGGGCAGGAACCTTCACCTTTTGCAAAAACGATTCTGTCTGAAACACTATATCTGATGGGTGAACAAGAGTTTGCAAGAGAGGAATTAGCAGGCCTTTTGGATCATGATACACCCATGGTGAGAGAGTTTGCGCTGAATGCGATTGAAAACCTGAACGATAATAGTGAACTGATTCAGCAGGCGGTTATTGAAATGGCTAAACGGACAGATGGACTGCGGTGGGAGAATCAGGATCACAGGATTGTGCTGAATCTGTTGAGGAATTGGGGAATCAGCCCTGAAGAAGCCGGGCTGAAATTAGACTTGGGGTGGATTGGTACCTTTACCCGGTGAGATGGCAGATCGTATTTTTTAGGCCTTTCTTTTAAAATTAGAGGGTGATTGAATATCGACACTTTTGGAAAAGCTGCCATAGTGAAACAGATTAATGAATCTCCGGAGAGCCGAAAAAGCGATATGTTTTTAAAAAGATCAATCGTAATACGAAGTTCCTGAAGAAAAGAAAGCACGGGCTTCAATGATCAATCCACATTCATCAACATCATAAACGAAACAATCACGCCAAACGCTTTCGTTTGTTCAGGTAGGCAAGTAGGGCGAGGTCGAATGGGCTTTGAGTGTCTATCTCTTCAAAATCAACGCCTGTTTCATTGCAGGCAATTTTAAATTTTTGGGTGAGTTCACTCACTTTTTTCCAGTAATCGTCTTTTACCTGCGCCGGGATCACTTCTAACTCAGAGCCGGTTTCCATATCCTCAAACAGAAATTTACCATCGGGAAAATCAAGCTCACGCTCACTTTTATGCTCTAAAATATTGAAAAGCAGAACCTCATTTTTTTGGTGGCGTAAGTGTCTTAGGGAGGAGATCAGTGCATCGTGATTCTCAACATTCTCAAAAAGATCGGTGATAATTACCACAAGACTGCGCCTCTTCAAACTTTCAGCCAGTTTATGCAGTGCATTGGCCGATGCAGAACCGCGTTTCAATGCCGCTTTTTTTGTTTCATCTTCGAGTTGTTCTTCCAGTTCTCGGTAAAGCATCCTCACATGGCTGTATGATGACTTTGGCGGAAAAACCGTCCGGATCTCCTCATCAAAAAGTACAAGGCCACAGGCATCGCGCTGGCGGTGCATCATATAGATGAGAGAAGCTGCGTAGTGAATGGCATAACGCAATTTGCTCCACTCAGCAAAATGTTTGAAATACATTGAGCTGCTCACATCCAGCACAATGTGGGCACGAAGGTTAGTTTCTGCCTCAAACTGCTTCACATAAAAACGTTCGGTTTTACCATACACCTTCCAGTCGATGTGTTTAAAATCATCCCCCTGGTTATATGGCCGATGTTCGGCAAACTCAACGCTAAACCCATGAAAGGGGCTTCGGTGCAAGCCGGAGATAAATCCTTCCACAATGGTACGGGCTTTTAGATCGAGTGGAGCAAGCTGTGTGAGCAGGTTTGGGTCTAAAATCATGCAGTAACCTAAGAGTTTCCTTTATCGGTGCCAAGTAAAAATTGAACGTATATTTTTGCTGCAACATTGCTATTTTCTTTTTCTATGTCAAAATCAGATCCTTTAAACCGCACGGCCTGAGAATCGTGCGTGCCACGTCTAAAACATCTACCAATCATGAATAAAATCCTGACATCTGCAGAGCAAATTGATTTTACTATTTCCGGCCTCCCTGCCATGCCACTGCCAAATAAAGTTCTTATGGTAAAGCCAACCTATTTTGATGTGGAATATGTGATCAATCCACACATGAAGGGGCAAATAGGTGAGGTAGACAAAATGCAGGCTGCCAATGAGTGGGAACATCTGGTAGATGGCTACAATGAACTTGGCTATACTGTTGAGGTACTTGATGGGGTAAATGGCCTGCCTGATTTGGTTTTTTGTGCCAACCAATGCCTCCCCTTTATTGATGAGAAGGAGAACAGATCTGCCATACTGAGCAACATGCGTGCACCTCAGCGACAGGGTGAAGTTGCTATTATCAAAACATGGCTGCAGGGGCAGGGGTATGAAACATTATCACTGGATCTGGAAGAATCGGGCAAATTTGAAGGTATGGGAGATGCCATCTGGCATTTCAAACGCAGATTGCTTTGGGGTGGTTATGGGTTCAGAACCTCTGTAAGGGCTTATGAACGGGTCTCTGAACTGTTGAATACACCGGTTATTGCTCTCGAACTGGTGGATGATAAATTCTACCACCTTGATACCTGTTTCTGTATACTCAACGAAAATAGTGTGTTAATTTATGAAGATGCGTTCGCTCCGGTGTCAATCGAAATGATTCACAAACTGTTTGATAACGTGATACAGGCAAGTAAATATGAAGCTGAAAAGTTGTTTGCTGTGAATGCTGCCTGCCCCGACGGTAAAAATGTGTTTATTCAGCAGGGGAGTACCGATGTGAACAAAAAACTGCGCGATGCAGGTTTTTCCGTTCATGAATTCAGCACCTACGAATTCATGAGAAGCGGTGGCAGTGTTTTCTGCATGAAATTGTTTTACTGGTAGCTGAAATAACTCTGCTACCGTAATCGGGTTTGCTCTTCACAAGAATAGTTAACATCTGTTAGCCTCTTCATTCAGAAAACTTGCAAACAATGAAGAGGAAGCCATCACACCCCTACAGTCATTAACTCATTCCAGTTGGTGGTGTATTTTTTGCTGAGATATTGCTGTTTCATCTGCCAGCACTGATCTATGCCGGTAGACGCCTGTAAAACTGTCCTTTTGCCATACTTTGCATTTAACTGATCAAGGGTCTCCATCAGATAACGCTTTTTTTCAGAGTATCTTTCAGCATTAAAAAGATCTTGCTGAATCTCGCTTTGCGGAACTATACCGGTCAGCATCACCCACGCTTTTTTATAAATCTTTCCCCGTTCAAACAGCTGGCGCGCTATAGTTGAGGCTGTTGTAATAATCTCACCGGAGTCTGCCGTGGCATTTGGCAATGTGTATGTGGCTCCAAATTTATAAGGCCGCCCGGGAGCTTTGTACTTGTCGGTTATCAGGGTAACGGTGATGTTGGTGGCCACAGATTTTTGAGAACGCAGTTTTTCTGCTGCTCTGGCCGAGAAGTGTGAAACTGCCTCGCAAATGTCTTGGCAATTATTTGCCGGTTTGCCGAAAGACCTTGAACTGAGAATGCCCTTTCGTGTATCTGAACACTCTTCAATGTTGAGGCAGGATCTGCCCCTTAGTTCCCAAACGGTACGCAACCCGGTTACTTTCATTTTTGAACGTACCCAGGTATCTGGTAGTTCTTTTAGATCAAATGCGGTGTTAACTGAATAGCGACTCAGCATGTTTGAATAGTTTCTGCCAACTCCCCACACATCAGAAACAGCCGTTTGTTTGAGAACTTTCTCAACCAGTTCTTCATTGTCCAGGCATAACACTCCGCCATGTGACGTATCGGTTTTTGCAGCTTCATTTGCGATTTTGGCAAGTGTTTTGGTTGATGCGATCCCTACGGATACTGCGATTCCGGTATCCCGCATGATACGCTCTCTGAGGGTTTTTCCGGTTTGAATAATTTCAGATGTATCATGCCCGTGAATTTCAGTAAATGCCTCATCAATACTGTAAACTTCGGTATTGGGTGTGCATCGGGTTAAAATATCCATCACCCTCATACTCATATCTCCGTAGAGTGCATAGTTGGATGAACGCATCGCAATACGATTTTTCCTGATAAGAGGCCTGATTTTGAACTCCGGAACTCCCATTGGAATACCAGCCTCTTTTGCTTCGGCTGATCGGGCAATTACACATCCGTCATTATTCGATAGTATCACGAGTGGCTTGTTCTTCAGGCTCGGATCAAAAACCCGTTCACACGAGGCATAAAAGTTGTTGCAGTCAACCAGTGCAAAAGGCATAAAAATTATACCGCATGAATAATATGAGTAACCTTGCCCCAAACGGGAGATTCTCCCGGAATCTCTGTTATTAGGGGGATCACAACCCCGTTTGATTTTTGCAATGCCCAAACGGCTTTATCACGTACAACACGGCAGACAATATTCTCTCCATCTACTTCGGCGATAACGAGAGAGTTGAGTTTCGGTGCAATAGAACGGTCAACAATCAACATATCGCCATCATTTAAGCCCAGAGATGTAGCATCTTCACCTTCAAATTTTACAAAAAAGGTGGATGATGGGTATTTAACCAGATGATCGTGGAGGTTTAGGCGCTCTTCAAGATGATCAGTAGCCGGTGACGGAAACCCGGTTTCTGTTTTACGCCTGTTGCAGAGTAGATTTTTCTTTTTCTGTAGCGGTGAAAATGTTTGAGCAATCATATATCTTGAATATTTGTACAGTAGAATAGTATGTAAGATATATGTGCATATTTAAAATACCAAACACTCTTTCTTTGTGGCACTTTTTGCGGTTCATTGCCGCCAAACCGGTTACAACTGCGTATTCAAAAAAGAATTTTTTTTGAATCGGGCAGAGGATTTTCTGTGCGTCAGGTAATCGATCAGACGTTAACTGTAACATATCTGAGAATTTCCACTACCTGATCAGGGTTACGGGTTACTGCGAGAGCGGCCGCATCTACTTCTTTTAGCGCATGTGTGAACTCCTCGGGATGCATGATGATCAGTTTTTTGCCCAGTGCAGCTGCATACCCTGCATCAAAAGCTGCATTCCACTGCCGGTATTTCTGGCCGAATTTTACCACAACAATATCAGCCTGTTCAATGAGAGTTCGGGTTCGGATTGCGTTCACTTTGGCTCCTTTATGATCGCGCCAAAAATCATCTTTCTCTTCACCGGGTAAACCAATACCGGCATCATCACTGGCGGCGTGATCAGTTACAGGGGCAGAAATTTCAATCGGAAGATTTTCCTTATCAATTTTCTCTTCGATCTCATCTCTCCAGTTGCTGTGAATCTCACCGGAGAGGTATACATTCCAAATCATGATTTTCGGATTAAGTTGTTGTTTACTCTGACAACGTACCAGCTTTAAATACCATTCAACGGTTGTTTTAATGCATGGCAGTTATGGACTTTTGAGTTCAGGTCAAAACCATAAATATCATCAAACAGAGCCATTATTCTCCCAAATAAGGCACCCCGTCTGTTATCCATGCCGGGGCCGGTTCACCTTTCAGATAATGATCCATATACTCCTTCATCTTAATTGCATAATCCAGACGGTTTGCAAGGTTTCTGAGATGATGCGGTTCATCATAATAGTGGAGAAATACCGATTCCTTACCAAGCCTCCTTAATGCAAGATAGAGCTCTATGGACTGGTACCACGGAACAGCCTCATCCGCATCGCCATGCTGAATCATCAGCGGTGTGTTAATCCGATCGGCATAAAATACGGGTGAGTTTTCGATGTAGGGTGAAAGATTTTCCCACATGCTTACGCCAAGCCGGCTTTGGGCCTGCTCGTACTGAAATTGACGGGCAAGTCCGGTTCCCCAGCGAATTCCGCTGTAGGCACTCGTCATATTTCCAACAGGTGCACCGGCAACAGCTGCGGCAAAAATATCGGTTTGGGTTACCACCTGAGCAGTGAGATACCCGCTCCAGGAGTGGCCGTGCAACCCGATGGCATCAGGATCGGCAATACCCATTTCGATCAGTTTATGTACACCGGGAACAAGATTTTTTGTGGCAGAGTAACCCGGAATGGGTACATCAAACCAGATATCCGGCAGAAATACAGCGTATCCATCGCTTGTGTACTGGGCAATATTGGGGCGGTGGTTGGTTACCGGGGTAATGAACTCATACAATCTCTGTGAAAATCGTTCATAATAGTAGATAAAAACGGGGTAACGTTTGCCGGGCTCGTAATTACCGGGATAGTATAGAATTCCCTGCACAGTACGCCCATCCATGTTAATCCAGTCAATAAGTTCAGCGTGTCCCCAGGCAAATCGCTCTGTAAGGTCATCGTGTAAATTCGATATCTGTACAGGATTTCTGAAGCGCCTGTCTGATGCCACCCAAAGATTGGGATACTCGGTATAGGTTTCCTGCGTAAAAAGTATGGCATCATCATCAGCCGCGAGTGCAACAATGTTGAATCGTTTTTCATCTTCCAGAATGCGGCTCACCCCGCTCCGGCCAACCCGGGCTTCATAAAATCCATAGTTTTTGTCCCAATCGTGGTACATGGTGAGCAGCAGGCGTTCGTTGCTTTCAAATGTATGTTTATCAGGATTTAAATCTCTGATTCTGAAAATGCGCATCTCTTCCCGGCCGGTACCATCTGTTACAGATAGATAATTTGCTGTTGATGTACTGAACTGCCAGATATCGAATTTGTCATAGATCAGAACGGAGGTGTCACCATCTGTCCAGCCGGCAATGCCGTACGATCCTGAGGGCATCGGGCGATCGTTATCCTCATCAGCAAAGGAGACGCCAATCGTCTCTGTGAGATTTCGAACCTCTCCGGTTTCTGTGGATTTCAGCATCCAGTCGGTTCCGTTAAACCAGGCTGCAAATTTGCCATTTGGTGAAACCGTTGCTCCAAATCTCTGTTTTTCGATGAACTGTTCAGCTTCACCGCTGTTTTGATCCACCAGGTAAAAATCGGAGTAGCGGCCATCCCAGGTGATCAGTTTTAAATAGGGGAGATCGGATGAACCGAGCAGCTTTTCGGAGTGATGATCTATCGATACATTAGGCATTTCCGTGGTGGCAAGTTGCACTGAACGTTTCTCATCAAGATGGTAAACCGCCATATAGAGATGATTCTTGCGGCTGTTCCAGGTCTGCTTTTCATGTGTTTTTACCATGGGATCATCCCAGTGCCAAACTTTTCCTTCAACACCGGCCAGAATTCGGTCAACATTGTACAAATTCTTTGTTGTAACGGAATCTTCATGAGCTTCTGTTTCATCAAGCTCAACCATGGAGGCTTGTTTCACTCCGTAGAATAGTCGGGTGCCGTCGTATGTCCAGGTGAGACTGTTCGTTGATCTCAATCGGTATCCGGTCTCGGTATCATCGGGCGTGATCAGGGTTTCCGGTTCGCCTTCAAAAGCGGTCCATGTTTTGATGGATGCATCGGACGGGCGATAGTTCCGGGCAGTGTCGAGCAGGGCTTCCGTAAAAGCAATACGAGAGCGGCTGTGATCCCACGTCAGGTTTGTAAAGTAGGCGTTTTCACTGCCCAGAATTTTTTGTGAATTTGGTTCTTCAGATCCTAATTGAATGGCAAAAAAGCCATTTTCTGTTGAGGCAGTATCCACGGTTGCGTAGGCGAAATAGCCTGAAGTGCTATCCATAGCAGAGGCATTCACAAAGGGGAGAAACAGGTCGGATTCGGTTTCAAGCTGAACCAGCCGCACAGGCTTGCCGATATGTGGATTTTTGAAGTCGCCATCCTCAACATCTTCGGTTTGATGGTGATGGATGATTGCCCAGCGTCCGTCATTCGAAAATGAAAATTGTCGCACATGTTCAAACTCCCGTGTTTCTCCGGTTGAGGTGTTCAAAAGTGTAAGCCCGTTTTTCGGGGTATCTCTGCCGGCATTCTCAGCCTCAATAAATGGCGGTTTTACGATAGCTCCGGCCCATTTTCCATTGGATGAAATCTGAGGGCTTTCACCACGCTCAATCGTGAATTGTTGTGAACCATTTACTGATTTGATGCGTACTTCGCCATCACCAAGCTCGGGCCAAACACCAAATACTACCCATTTGCCATTTGCTGAAATCGCAGGTGTTTTGATGTCTTCAAACTTCATCACATCTTCGAACGTGAAGGTTTCCTGTGCATGGATCATTTGAAATCCTTCGATGAAAATGAGTGAGAAAAGAATGAGTGAGAATTTTTTCAGGTGGCTGTAACTGATCATATCCGGATAGCTTTGGTTAAGTATGACGGTAGAAACTACAAATACCCCATGAAAAATGACGGACAAAGATTTTCAATCGCCACCGTTGAGTTTGATATATTTGAGAAAAAACGAGTCACCATGTCCCTATTGATCGTCAGTCCAGACAGAAATGCCAAACCGTTTGCAGACGCCATCCGTAAAATAGATGCCAACATCGATATCGAAGTATGGCCTGCGGTAGAGAAGCCTGAGCGCGTTCAGTTTGCTGTGGCCTGGAACCATCCCAAACATCTGTTCGATAAATTCCCGAACCTGAGGGTTATCTCTTCAATGGGGGCGGGTGTGGATCACCTGATGAGTGACGACACCATTCCATCAGGCATAACGTTTACACGGCTTGTTGGGCCATCCCTGTCCGGCCAGATGTGTGATTTTGTGCTCACTTCTGTTCTGAATATTATCAGAAATACGGAAATCTACTATCAGCAGCAGAAAAGAGGGGAGTGGAAAACGCATCAGCCGTTGCAAAAACGGGATATAACGGTAGGTGTTTTGGGGCTTGGTGCACTTGGCGGCAGCGTGGCCGGCCGGCTGATTGAGAATGGTTTCAGTGTGAATGGCTGGGCTGCATCAAAAAAAGAGATAGATGGAGTGAATACGTTCTCAGGCGAGGAGCTGGGTGATTTTCTTGCAGCCACAAATATTGTGGTTTGCCTGTTGCCACTCACAGAAAAAACCGATGGCATATTAGATTTGGCTCTGTTTAAAAAGCTGAAGCAACCGGCTTATGTGATTAATGCTGCAAGAGGTGCTCATTTGGTGGATGAGGATTTAATTTATGCTTTGGATATGGGGATTATCAGCCATGCCACTCTGGATGTTTTCAATGAAGAGCCACTGCCGGGTTCGCACCCATTCTGGGGCCGTGAAAAGATTACCATTACCCCGCATATAGCTTCACTGACGGATCCAGATGAAATTGCCGAGTTGCTTGTAGAGAACTACAAGCGCCTGCTCTCCGGGATGCCTCTCCTCTACGAAGTTGACAGAAAGAAGGGATATTAATTCTCACAGTCAGTTTCTGTACAATTTCCCTTTGCGTTTCTTGGCGGCGATGGCGGTTTAACCATCTGAACTTTGCTATGTTCGCGGAATAATTAGAGGGGATTGATCTAAATTCATCAATCAACTTCGATACTTCCAGATTGAATGAGATACCGAAGTTAATAACCGCAATGGTCGCAAAGGACCGCGAAGGTTATGTTTTAAAAAACTGGTTTTAGATCGAAATTCTCAAGACTCAATACTCAAATCTCACGACTACCCTTACACCACTCCAAAAACTCTTCAGCACTTTTCGTATTCAACACCCGAGCCGGTTCGAACTTTGCCTTGCGGGCAATCATCACACCGTAGCGGATATCGTCAATGCCATCGGTACTGTGTGCATCCGGGTTGATGGATGTGAGCAGGCCGGTGTCTTTTGCCTTGTTTCCAAATCTCCAGTCGAGGTCGAGCCGCCAGGGGCTTGCATTAATTTCGATGGCAACGCCGCGTTCAACTGCCCATTCGATGATCTGGTTCAGGTCGATCTTGCTTTCTTCGCGCTTTAACAGGAGCCGCCCGGTTGGATGTCCCAGCATGGAGGTATACGGATTTTCGATCGCCCGTTTGAACCGCTCCATCATTTTCTCCTTCGGCATTTCGAGACCACTGTGAACGCTGGCAATCACAAAATCAAATCCTTCGAGAATCTCATCGGGATAATCGAGTGAGCCATCACTTAAAATGTCGGATTCGATCCCTTTGAAAATCCTGAAATTTTTTCCGTTTGAAGTGAACGTTTCATTCAGCTCATCAATCTCATCCCACTGCTGTTTCACATCATCAATCGTTAATCCGCCGGCATACGCTGCTGTACGGGAGTGATCCGTAATGCCAAGGTATTTATACCCACGTTCCAAACTCGCTTCAGCCATCTGTTTGATGGAATATTTTCCATCACTATAGGTGCTGTGCGCGTGGATGACCCCACGAATATCGTCATCACTTACCAGTTCCATCTTCTCTTGTTCGGCATAAAATTCAAACTCGCCTTTGTCTTCACGGTGCTCGGGTACCACAAAGTTCAGATCCAGTTTTTGATAAATCTCTTTTTCGGAAGATGTCTCAACCGGTTGATCAAAATCGGTCTCTTTTTCATCACTCAGTTTGAAAAGCCCATATTCGTTGAGCGCCATGCCACGTTCACGGGCACGTTGACGCATCACAATATTGTGCTCTTTGCTGCCGGTGAAATACATCAACGCGGCGGGATACTCTTTCTCACTCACAATACGAAGGTCAACCTGTCGGCCGTTTTCGGTTCGAACGGAGCTTTTGGTATCTCCCCGGCCCAGGATTTCAACCACAAGTTCGTGACCGGTAAAAGCATCAAAAATGGAATCAGCATTGTTTTTGTCGGCCGCCACGATGATGTCGATATCCCCGATGGTTTCGCGTGAACGGCGCAGTGAACCGGCAATGTGGCATTGCAGAACGCCGTCAAGGTTTTGCACAAAATTAAAAATGGGTTCGGCGATTTCCAGAGCCTGGTCCAGCCGTGCACGTTCGCCAAATTTCTCAAGGTATTCGATGGACTTGATGATTTTATCCGCTGATTTTTGCCCCAGACCCGGCAGTTCTGCAACAGCACCGCTCTGACACGCTTCTTTCAGTTCCGTAATTTCAGTGATGCCCAGCTCCTTGTGGATTTTTGCGATGTTTTTCGGCCCCAGACCCGAGATGTTCAGCCACTCAATCAAACCTTTTGGTACACGCTCTTTCAGTGATTCCAGCACAGGCATGGTTCCGGTTTCCTGAAATGCTTTGATATCTTCAGCTATCGACTTACCAATCCCATTGATATCCGTAAGTGTTCCATCTTCAATATGTTTGGTGATCTCCTCGTTGAGCCCTTCGATGGTCTGCGCGGCACGGTCAAACGCAATGGCGCGGAATCGGTTTTCCCCGGCAAGTTGCATTAGGTTATACACTTCACGAAGTTTTTCGGCGACATCCTGGTTGGTCATGTCTGGCTGCTGTTTAATTTCAGATAATGGTTTAATTGTTCTCTTTGTGCCAAACAGAAACTACGAAAATCCAATTCACGGGATGGTGGAAAAAGGAAAAAATTTAGGAAATCGGGTTTTCCATTTAAAACAGAAATCCCATATCTTTACAGGCTCATTAGGTAATGATTGATTTATTGAAACCTGCCCCGGTGGCGGAATTGGTAGACGCGCACGCTTGAGGGGCGTGTGACCTAACGGTCGTGCTGGTTCGACTCCAGTCCAGGGCACCAAAACCCTTGTAAGTTATTGACTTGCAAGGGTTTTTTTTGTTTTTAGATTTTCCTTGTGCAAGGTAAACACTATTTTCTGGCATTGTTATTGTACAATTACCTATTCACATAATACGGGTAAATCTTTGCCAGATATGTTTTACGTATATGCAATCGATAGCTTGTCGAGAAATTATATCTATGTTGGATTGACTTCCAATTTGAAGCAAAGAGTTTCTCAACATCAAAATGGTTACGAAAAGACGACAAAACCCTACCGGCCATTTAAATTAGTTTACCATGAGGAGTTTGAAACCATAGTGGAAGCATGAGAACGGGGAAAATAGTTGATGAGATAAGCCGGTAAACGGTTTTTATTTTCCTTTGAGTAGTTCGGTTGGCGCTGCATCGATTAAACTCACATTACTCAAAGTTTACAATTTATTTCAAATGGTAATCTCTCTATTGCTCTCTTTTAAATTATTTGCTAATGTTTAGGTTCATTATAATATCTGCTAACTAAACAAAAATAAATATGAGCTTAAAAAATGACTTCAAGGCGTTCATCATGCGTGGAAATGTGCTTGATCTTGCTGTTGCCGTTGTAATCGGTGCTGCATTCGGGCGTATTATCACCTCTTTTGTAAACGATGTACTGATGCCCCCAATCGGGATGTTGCTTGGAGGAGTGGACTTTTCAGACCTTGTTCTTACCATACAGGAAGCAACAGCAGAGGTTGAGGCTGTAACCATCAACTATGGCGTGTTTATCCAAACGTTGATCGATTTTCTGATCATCGCTTTTGCCATTTTCATGGTGATTAAAGCTTTTGAGAAAGCGAAGAAGAAAGAGGAAGAGAAGCCTGCAGCGCCAGCCGAACCGCCTGCACAGGAGAAACTTCTTACAGAGATCAGAGATCTTCTGAAATCGAAGTAAGCCTATTGTTAATCTACTCTAAATAAATAAACTCCTGCAAAGCATTGTCTTTGCAGGAGTTTATCATTTTGTAACTATTGAGCGAATCTACAAAA
>REDS01000219.1 GCA_007693395.1 Balneolaceae bacterium
ATTACCGATTTGGAGTTACATAACAGACATCTCTATTTGGTTGATCTTGAGACCGGTGAGAGCGTGGCTTTATCGGATAATTTGAGTTATGAATTCACAGTAAATGAAGCGTTTAAAGCTCCAACCGATCCCTTCGCTATGCTTTCTGATGATCCACGCAAAACCAGTGTTGATTCATACAGATTTATTATCACCTCAAAACAGCCAAACCGGGTTGAAACTGTGGATCTGCCTGAAGAGATCACACTGAGGCAAAATTTCCCCAACCCGTTTAACCCTTCTACGGTTATCAGCTACGATCTGCCGGAGCAGACACATGTAACACTACAGGTGTATGATATTATGGGGCGCTATATCACCACACTGGTGAACGACCAGGTACCGGCCGGGCAACATCAGGTTACATTTGATGCAGCTGATCTCTCCAGCGGAACCTATATCTACCGCTTGCAGGCGGGTAGCGTTATACAATCGAGGTCATTAACTCTGATCAAATAATTTCTGCGGCGGTATCTTAACTCTTAATTTGTTTTGATGCCGCCGTAAGTTTGCTCATCAGGTTTAAAACATATTACTATGTATGGCAGACCTCAGAACTCTTTGTATTGGTACTGCTGAAAACAAATAGCACCTCTTAATATTCAACCCCTGCCAGAAACAGCCCATGTGCTGGTGCAGTATGCCCCTTTTGGGTTGCTTTCTCCCCATGCAGTAACTGTTTGAAATCTTCTATTTTTAATTCTCCGGATGATACCTTAATCATTGTTCCCACCAGCCTGCGTACCAGATGCCGCAAAAAACGGTTACCGGTAATTTCATATACAAGCAGATCTCCCTCCTGCTTCCAGCAGCTTTGAGTGATAGTGCAAATTGTAGTCTGATATTCATCGCCTGACGGGATGCAAAAATTAACGAAATCGTGCTCACCCAATACCAATTCTGCGCATTGTTGTAAGAGTGCTTCATCAAAGTTACCAGCTACTTGCCAGGCTTTGTGTCTAATCAGTGGAGAGGGACGGTTTATCATATAATATCGATAGGAGCGGGAAAAAGCATCAAACCGGGCGTGAAAATCATCAGCCACAATTTCAGCGCTTAGTAATGCTACATCTTCGGGCAGGAGGCCTTTCATGGCATGCATGATCTTGGAGGGAGTATATCGATCGGGCAGATCAGTATGAGCAACCTGTTCGCGGGCGTGTACACCCGCATCGGTACGCCCCTGCCCTATCAGATCCACATCTTGCTGATAGAGTGTTGAAAAGGCCTTTTCAACCTCCCCTTCTACGGTGCGCACATCCGGCTGTTTTTGCCAGCCACTGAATTGGGTACCATCGTATTCAAAGGTGAATTTATAGCGCATTTAATCAATATTTCCGGCGTTCAAAAATATTGATTATTTCAGTACAGTAAGTTGGCGTGTTAGAATGGTGCTGCCTGCCTGTAACCGATAGATGTAAACACCACTAGATAAAGCAGATGCATCAAATGTAACCTGATGCTGCCCGGCTTGAACTTGTGCATCTACGAGAGTTGCCACTTGTCTTCCTAACATATCGTAAACCTGTAAGGTAACAGAAGTTGATTCCGGCAACGTGTAACTAATTGTAGTTGTTGGATTAAATGGATTAGGATAGTTTTGCATTAACATAAAATCCTCTGCAAAAGTATCATTATGCCGTTTTGCTTCCGGATTAACAATGAGTTTGAAGCGAGGTTTAGCTGCTGCTTTTGCAACTGTTGGCAAGAAACTCTGTAGTGTTTGAAGATTATGTTCACCACATTCTAAAGCTTTTGGAGAAGCTTTTTCTTTTACCAATGAAATGTATTCAAATTCATAGCTGAAATCACCTTTTACAGGTTTTTCGATGCCTGAATATGTATCTATAAATATGAGATTTTCGATTTCTGAGAGATTCGAATCCACCAATCGCAGATTGTATGTTCCGCTTTCGGTTGTTTCGAAGTAGATGGGTATTTCAATATCTTTGAGTATTGGAAAAAGGGCAATATCAAAGATGTCATTTTCTTTGATACTTCCTAAAAGAGCATAATCCTGTGAAAAGGGGTAAAGCTGATAAGCATCACCTCTTTGTCTGATAAAATCACCTGTATCTGAAAATAATACCCAAGCCTGATTGATCAAACCCATTCCTTCAGCCTCAAACTCAACAAACTGAACTTCGGCTGCTTTTTTCCCAAAAAATGTACCTCCGGTAGTTTTCGCCGCTTCTGGTATTTCAAGTGAGGGCGATGCACCATCATTTTGCACAAAAAAGCCCTGGAATGCCGCAATTTCGCCATTTGTTATACCACCAAAGTTTCCATTCGTTGACCTCCAGCTACCTGCATTACCGTTTGTGGTGCCACCGGCATTGCGATCATAGACGTAGGCTACATCTGTAAGATTGCTTGTTGTTAACGCATTAAAATCAATGGCGTCTCCAAACGGGTTCCCCACAAGCGTCCATCCATCTGAAGCTGAATTTAAAGTGGGAGAAATAGTTCCGGTATGTTCATCGCCGGCAAGTGAAAGTGTTTTGGGAAATCCATCATCAATCCCGTTGAAATTATCATCCCCAAATACACTCACAATAAACCCTGTACCGGGTGGAATAACATCGTTTAGGTTTGAGGGTGTTACCCAATCACCATCGTCTACGCCAGGTTCGTCAGGCCATATAAATACATTAGGTTCGCCAAACTCATAGTTTGCACCCGACATACCCTGCGTCCAGATAGGTGCCAGCAGGTCTGCATAGGTAGCGCCGGCCACGGGTGATGAAAGCATTCTCCAGCATTCTCCCCCTGCAAGGGTAACCACGTAGGATGGATAGTAATTCGCGTATGTAATATCGTCAATAGCCATTACAGCTTCGTTACCGGAAGAGTTTTGACTTGTGAAAAGAAATGAGTCAACATCATTTCCGGTTCCCAAATTACCTGTTGGTAAGGCAGATTCTACTCTTACACCATCAACCCATAAATCCCAGGTGTCAGATGCCAATGAATACGTTGTGCCATTTTTGTCATAGGTTTCGGAACCAGTTGAATTATTACCGAAAATTTCAATATCGTAATTTACTCCAGTTTCAAATGATGTATTTGTGAATGTTTCCCAACTTGTACCATCTCTGTATTGCGAGGTAATGTTACTCGAAGTTGTCATTTCCCACCTTATTCCAGTAAATACATGATCAGTATTAAAAAACGAATTGTTTGAATAAGTTGCACCACTACCTTGAAAAAAATACCACTCGCCAGAATCTGCGGCTTTGAAGTGGGTATTAAATCTCGTATAAAAGAGTTCAGACCCAGCATACCCATAGATGGAAAACTTATTGGTAGAACCAGCGGTTGGCGCTGTAATCTGAAGCTGGCTGCCGGTGCCAAGATTTGAGATATATCCTGATCCCGTGTTGATCAGCTCAAATTGCCCGCCTTGGGTGCCAACTCTTACCCTTGCCGTTCCTCCATTGGTTTGCGGTGACGGCAAAAAGGTAGTACTTACTCCGGAAGTATGAGTGCCGGTACCGGTACCGAAATCATACGTCCAGGTCTGCTGTGCAAAAGAATCAACATTGATAAATATTAATACAGATAAGACACTGAATAATCTTAATACAGACATTTTAGTTGCAACCATCGTCTAAACATTCCTTAAGTGTTGATTTAATTTCGAATTCAGATACTCAACAATCTCTTCTCATTCAATATATTATGCATGTCTATAAAAATATATCAGATCTTTTAATCTTTAGCCAATGTTTTAATAACCATATCAACCGCGGCTTCAACATTCACTTCATCCGTATTGATCACCAGCTCTGCATGTTCAGGTGCCTGATA